>NZ_JBEZIR010000076.1:0-41307 GCF_040651175.1 Kitasatospora sp. NPDC048540 | reverse complement strand
CCGCGCCCGGGGGGCTCGGGGTTGGCCCAAACGGGGGGGGGGGGGGGGGCCCCCACACCCCGCCGGCGGGGGGGGGGGGGCCCCCGCCCCGGGGGGGGGGGCGGCGCCTCCCGGGGAGGAAGGCGCCGCCCGCTCGGGGGATTACTGCAGGCCGGCCGCGGTGCAGGCGGCGGCGAAGTCCGCGGTGCAGATGTCCGAGGCCTTGTAGAGGCCGTCGGCGATCACCGTGTCCTTGATGTTGGCCTTGGTGACGACCTTCGGGTCGAGCAGCTTGGCCGGGATGCCCTTGTCGGTGTCGCTGTCGATGCTGGCGGAGGCGACGGACTTGATGTCCTTGCCCTGCAGCAGGTCGACGGCGAGCTCGGCGGCCGAGTCGGCCAGCGGCCGGTAGGCCTTGTAGATGGTGTAGGCCTGGTCGCCCGACACCAGGCGCTGGATGGCGTCGAGACCGGCGTCCTGACCGCCGACCGGGACGGTGATGCCCGCGCCCTTGAGCTGGGTGATGATCGCGGCGGCCATGCCGTCGTTGGCGGAGTAGACGGCCTGGAAGCCGTCCTTGCCGAGCTGGGTGATGGCGGCGCCGACCTTCTGGCCCGCGACGGTGGGCTTCCACTCACCGGACTGCTCGTAGACGACCTTCTTGACCTTGCCGTCGAGGACCTTGTGCGCACCGGCCTTGAACTTGCCGGCGTTCGGGTCGGCGTCGTCACCGTTGATCATGACGATGTTGGCGTCGGCGGCCTTGGCACCCAGGGCGTCGACCAGGGCCTGGCCCTGCAGCTCGCCGACCTTCTCGTTGTCGAACGAGACGTACGCGGCGACCGGGCCGGTGGCCAGGCGGTCGTACGCGATGACCTTGACGCCCTTGTCGGCCGCCTCCTTGACCCAGGACTGGGTCGACTTGGCGTCGAAGGCGTCCAGGATGATCACCTTCACACCCTGCGCGATCAGGGTGTCGAACTGCTGCTTCTGCTTGGCCGCGGAACCCTCGGCGTTGGAGTACTTGACGTTGCAGTCCGAGCAGAGCGCCTTGACCTTGGCCTCGATGAAGGGCTTGTCGAAGGACTCGTAACGGGTGGACGAGGCGTTCTCGGGGAGCAGCAGGCCGATCGACTTGGTGTCGCCGGACGCGGCGCTGTCCTTCTTGTCACTGCCGGCCTTGCCACAGGCGGCCATGGAGAGGGCCATCGAGACCGCGGCGGTACCGATGACAGCGCGACGCATCATTGCGTTCATGGTGGGGGTGCCTCCCTGACAGAGCCGCAACGTTGCGGCGAGGTGGAAGGGAGTCAACCCGTCTCGTCGGCTTGTCGTCAATAAGTAAAACCGGAACTCCGGGGATTCGAACCCTTTCGTTATCTTCCTGAAGGCGAAGCCGAGACCAACCGGCCCCGGCGCCGCCTCTGCCGACCGGTCAGGCCTGGGCCGCCACCGCCGGGCCGGTCTGCCGGATTGCGCCGGATTCACCCATCTCGCTCATCACCAGGGCGAGCGCGCCGAGCACCTCCGCGCGGCCCCCGAGAGTGCCGGGGACCACCGACAGCTGCCGCGCCGCGCTCGGGATCGCGTACCGCGCCACGGAGTCCCGGATCGGGGAAAGCACCAGCTCACCGGCCTCGGCGAGGTCCCCGCCGAGGATGATCCGACGCGGGTTGAGCAGGTTGCACAGGGTGGCCACGCCCATCCCGATCTGCCGGCCCGCGTCGGCGATCACCCGGCGGCAGCCGAGGTCACCCTGCTGGGCCAGCTGCACCACCTTGGTCAGGGTCAACTCCCCGGGGTGGTTGGCGTTCAAGAGGTTGAGCAGGTAGCGGGAGCCGACGAAGGTCTCCAGGCAGCCGCGGTTGCCGCAGCGGCAGACCGGTCCGGCCTCGTCCAGCGTGATGTGCCCGATCTCGCCGGCCGTACCGCCGGGCCCCCGGTAGATCTGGCCGTTTATCACCAGCCCGGAGCCGACACCGCTGGCCACCTTGATGTACGCCAGGTCGCCCAGCCCGCGCCCGGCGCCCCAGACCAGCTCGCCCAGCGCGCCGAGGTTGGCGTCGTTGTCGACGTGCACCTCCATGCCCAGGCGCTGGGCCAGCTCCTTGCCCGGGGCGATGCCGGTCCAGCCGGGCAGGATCGCGGTGGAGCCGAGCGCGCCGGTCTCCAGGTCGATCGGCCCGGGCACGCCCAGGCCGACGCCGATCACCTTGTCCGGCCGGAAGCCCGCCTGCGTCAGCAGCCGCTCGACCATGGCCTCGGCCCGGTCGAAGCCCTGCTGGGCCGAGACGTCGACGTCGATCGGCTCGCTCTCCTCGGCCAGCACCCGGTGGGCCAGGTTGCCGACCGCGACCCGCAGGTGGGTGTGGCCGAAGTCGACACCCACCACGATCCCGGCGTCCCCGCTGAGCGAGACGCTGCGCGCCCGGCGGCCGCCCGAGGAGGTGTCGGCGACCACGACGGTCCCGCTCTCCTTGAGCTCCCGGACGATGTTGGACACCGTGGCGGCCGACAGTCCGGTGCCACGGGCGATCTCGGCCTGGGTCAGCGAGCCGGCCATCCGCACCGCACGCAGGACCCTTTCGAGGTTGGCCCGGTGCAGCGACGACTGCGATCCCGGTGTGTCCATCGACATGATTCACCCTCCCAGGGCACGGGGACTCGACCGTCCCCGCCCCTGCCGCGCCATTGCGGCGGAGCTCCGTGGCTTCGGTGGTCGTCACCCGGTGGTGTTGATCCCTCAACCAGCTGTTCAGCTTCAACTTCTGAACTCTAAGCTCAGCCCCCCACCCGGCGCCGGGTCAAACGCCAACCGGGACCGTTCCGAAACCTGCGTGCGCCCCCGCACGACCCCGGATATACGCAGGTCCACGCCGGACCCGGCATGGGAGGATGCCTCTGCATCCGAGCCTGACAAAGGAGTCCTGCGAGTGCCTGGCACCAACTTGACCCGTGAGGAGGCCCGCACCCGGGCCCAGCTCCTGCACGTGGACGCGTACGAGATCGACCTCGACCTGGGCACCGCCCGGGCGGGGGGCACGTTCCGGTCCACCACCGTGGTCCGGTTCTCCGCCACGACGCCGGGCGCCGACAGCTTCATCGACCTGGTGGCGCCGAGCGTCTCCGAGATCGTGCTCAACGGCGAGTCGCTCGACCTCGCCCTGTTCGCCGACAGCCGGATCGCCCTTCCGGGCCTGAAGGCGCAGAACGAACTGCGCGTGGTCGCCGACTGCGCGTACACCAACACCGGCGAGGGCCTGCACCGCTTCGTCGACCCGGTCGACGGCGAGACCTACCTGTACACCCAGTTCGAGGTGCCGGACGCCCGCCGGGTGTTCGCCAGCTTCGAGCAGCCCGACCTGAAGGCCACCTTCCGGTTCACCGTGACCGCCCCGACCGGCTGGGTCGTGGTCTCCAACTCCCCCACCCCCGTCCCGGCGGGCGAGGGCGACACCCAGGTGTGGTCCTTCGAGCCCACCCCGCGGATCTCCTCGTACATCACGGCGCTGGTGGCCGGCCCGTACGTGGGCGTCTTCGACGAGTACGCCGACGGCGACCAGCGGGTGCCGCTCGGCGTCTACTGCCGCCCGTCGCTGCGCGAGTTCCTCGACGCCGACGCGGTCTTCGAGGTCACCCGGCAGGGCTTCGACTACTTCCAGGAGAAGTTCGACTTCCCCTACCCGTTCGCCAAGTACGACCAGCTCTTCGTCCCGGAGTTCAACGCCGGCGCGATGGAGAACGCGGGCGCGGTCACCCTGCGCGACCAGTACGTCTTCCGCTCCAAGGTCACCGACGCCGCCTACGAGGGCCGCGCCGCCACCATCCTGCACGAGCTCGCCCACATGTGGTTCGGCGACCTGGTCACCATGGAGTGGTGGAACGACCTGTGGCTGAACGAGTCGTTCGCGACCTTCGCCGAGGCGGTCTGCCAGGCCGAGGCGCCGGGCTCCAAGTGGCCGAACTCCTGGACCACCTTCGCCAACCAGATGAAGACCTGGGCGTACCGGCAGGACCAGCTGCCGTCCACCCACCCGATCATGGCGGAGATCAACGACCTGGAGGACGTCCAGGTCAACTTCGACGGCATCACCTACGCCAAGGGCGCCTCGGTGCTCAAGCAGCTGGTGGCCTACGTCGGCCAGGACGCCTTCTTCGAGGGCGTGCGCGCCTACTTCAAGCAGCACGCCTGGGGCAACACCCGCCTCAGCGACCTGCTCGGCGCCCTGGAGAAGGCCAGCGGCCGGGACCTGAAGACCTGGTCCAAGGCCTGGCTGGAGACGGCCGGCATCAACGTCCTGCGCCCGGCCCTCGAGGTCGCCGCCGACGGCACCATCTCCTCCTTCGCGGTCCTCCAGGAGGCCCCGGCCCTCCCGGCCGGCGCCAAGGGCGAGGCCGTGCTGCGCCCGCACCGGATCGCCATCGGCGTCTACGAGCTGCAGGACGGCGCGCTGGTGCGCACCGACCGGATCGAGCTCGACGTCGACGGCGCGCGCACCGACGTCCCGCAGCTGGCCGGCCGCGCCAAGCCCGCCGTGCTGCTGCTCAACGACGACGACCTGTCCTACGCCAAGGTCCGCCTGGACGAGGGCTCGCTGGCCGTCGTCACCGAGCACCTCGGCGGCTTCACCGAGTCGCTGCCGCGCGCCCTGTGCTGGGCCTCGGCCTGGGACATGACCCGCGACGGCGAACTGGCCGCCCGCGACTACCTGTCGCTGGCGCTGTCCGGCCTCGGCCGGGAGTCCGACATCGGCGTGGTCCAGTCGGTGCAGCGCCAGGTCAAGCTGGCCCTGGACGCCTACACCGACCCGGCCTGGCGCGAGCAGGGCCTGGCCCGCTGGGCCGCCGCCGCCGAGGAGCAGCTGCGCGCCGCCGCCCCCGGCAGCGACCACCAGCTGGCCTGGGCCCGGACGCTGGCCGGCGTCGCCCGCACCGACGAGCAGCTCGCCCTGCTGGACGGCCTGCTGGACGGCTCCACCGTGCTGGACGGCCTGGCCGTCGACACCGAACTGCGCTGGAGCCTGCTCGGACGCCTGGTCGCCACCGGCCGCGCCGACGACAAGGCGATCGACGACGAGCTGGCCCGCGACCACACCGCGGCCGGCCAGGAGCACGCCGCCAGCTGCCGGGCCTCGCGCCCGACCGCGGCCGCCAAGGCCGAGGCCTGGGCCTCGGTGGTGGAGTCGGACGAGCTCACCAACTACGTCCAGGAGGCCGTCATCGGCGGCTTCCAGCAGTCCGACCAGCGCGAGCTGCTCGCCCCCTACACCGCCAAGTACTTCGCGGCGGTCAAGGGGATCTACGAGACCCGCAGCCACGAGATCTCCCAGCAGATCATCGTCGGCCTGTACCCGTCCTCGCAGGTCGAGCAGGCCACCCTGGACGCCACCGACGCCTGGCTGGCCTCGGCCGACCCGGCGCCGGCGCTGCGCCGGCAGGTCGTGGAGGCCCGCGCGGGCATCGAGCGCGCGCTGAAGGCCCAGGCGGCGGACCGCGCGGCGGGCGCCCGCTGACCCGGGGCCGAACCCCGCAGCAGTGACCGGGGTGGGGCCGGACGACCGTCCGGCCCCACCCCGGTCAGCATCCGGGACACCGCCCGAACCTGCCCGGTACGACACGACGACCCCCGCCGCCTCCGAGGAGGCGACGGGGGTCGTCGGTACCGGCTGCCGTTACTTCTTGTTCTTGCCGAGCGTGGGCAGCAGGCACAGGCCGGCGATCACCGCGAAGAGCACGATCGGGAGCGCCACGAACAGACCGAGCGTCTGGGCGACGCTCAGGCTCTGGCCGGGGTCGTCACCGTCGTCCCGGACCAGCGCCATGGCGGGCGACGACATCAGCATCATCAGCGTGGCCGCTGCGGAGACCGCACCAGCGCGCATTGCGTTCCTCTTGTCCACGTTTCCCAAGGTACCGGCCGCCTACCGGGCCCCGCGCGCCGGGGTCCGCCTTCCGGAGTGCCGGGGCGCCAGCGCCGCCAGCCGCGCGGTACCGGGCGCGGCGGCCAGCTGTTCCAGGGTGACCGGGCAGCCGGAGGCGTCCGCCACCGGCAGCCGCCAGTTCGGGTACTGGTCCCAGGTGCCGGGCAGGTTCTGCGGGCGCGGGTCGCCGACCGTGTCCGGCAGCCACACCCCGACCAGGTCGGCCGGGGTGGCGAGCAGGAAGCCGTACAGCGCCTCCGGGGTCAGGTCCTCGCCGGCGCCGATCAGCCCGGCCCGGATCAGCTCGGCGTGCCACTCGGTCAGCTCGGCCGCCGCCTCGGCCTGTTCCTCGCCGAGCGGACGGGCCAGCAGCCCGAGCCGGTGCCGCAGCTCGACGTGCTCGCCGGTCAGCCGGGCGGCGGTGCTCGGCAGGTCATGGGTGGTCAGGGTGGCCAGGCAGCCCGACCGCCAGCGCTCCGGCGGCAGGATCGCGCCCTTGTCCTGCCAGTCGCGCTCGAACCACAGGACGGAGGTCCCGAGGATGCCGCGGGCCGTCAGCTCCTCGCGCACCCCCAGCTCGACCGTGCCCAGGTCCTCGCCGATCACCGCCGTCCCCGCGCGGTGCGCCTCCAGCGCCAGCACGCCGAGCATCGCCTCCGCGTCGTAGCGCACGTACGCGCCCCGGGTCGGCGGGTGCCCGGCCGGCACCCACCAGAGCCGGAACAGGCCCATCACGTGGTCGATCCGGATCGCCCCCGCGTGCCGGGCCGCCGCCCGCAGCAGTTCGGCGTACGGGGCGTAGCCGGCCTCCGCGAGCGCGTCCGGGCGCCAGGGCGGCAGGCCCCAGTCCTGACCGTGCGCGTTGAAGGCGTCCGGCGGGGCGCCCACCGAGATGCCCTCGGCCAGCACGTCCTGCAGCGCCCAGGCGTCCGCGCCGTCCGGGTGCACGCCGACCGCCAGGTCGTGGATCAGGCCGACCGCCATCCCGGCCCGCTCGGCCGCCTGCTGGGCCAGGCCGAGCTGCTCGTCCACCAGCCAGGCCAGCCAGCGGTGGAACTCCACCGACGGCGCCAACTCCTGTCCGGCCCTGACCACCTGGGGGCTGCCGGGGTGGCGCAGGCCCTTCGGCCAGCGGTGCCGGTCGCTGCCGTGCACCTCGGCCAGCGCGCACCAGGTAGCGTACTGCTCCAGCCACTCGCCCTCGCGGGCGACGAACGCCCGGTACGCCGCCTCACGGCCGACGCCCCGCGGGACGGTGTGCAGGATCTCCAGCGCCTGGCGCTTGAGCGCCCAGACCGCGTCCCGGTCGATCAGGCCGTCGTGCCGCAGCACCTCCCCGCGCAGCGCGGCCGCCCGGCGCGGGAGGTCGCCGAGCTCGGCGTACGCGTACTCGGGCACCGCCTCGATCCGCAGGTGCACCGGGTCGGCGAAGCGGCGCGAGGACGGGCGGTACGGCGACGGGTCCGAAGGGGCCCCGGGCAGGCCCGCGTGCAGCGGGTTGATCTGGACGAAGCCGGCGCCCAGCTCGTTGCCCGCCCACTGGGCGAGCTCGGCCAGGTCGCCCAGGTCGCCCATCCCCCAGGAGCGCTCGGACAGCACCGAGTAGAGCTGGGCCAGGAAGCCCCAGCTGCGGCCGGACGGCTCCGGGACCTTCTGCGGCGCCACGATCAGCGCGGCGGCGCCCTCGCGCTCCCCCAGCCGGGCGGTCAGCCGGTGGCGGCCGAGCGGGAGGTCGGCCGGCAGCCAGTGCGAGTGGCCGGTGGGCAGGGTCCAGGTGCCGCCGTCCTCCAGCTCGATGCTCAGGCGGACGCCGGCCGGCACGTCCAGCGCGGTACGGCGGCCGGCCCGCGCCACGATGCACGGCGGCAGCAGGCGGGCGGCCTGCGCGGCCCGGTGCCGCTCCAGCTCCGCCCCGACCGACTCGGGGGTGGCGGCGTCCACGCCGAGCGCGGCCAGCACCGCGACCAGGGTGTCCGGCGCCACCGGGACCGGCCCGCTGCCCGGGTCGTAGGTACTGTCCACCCCGTACGCGTGCGCCAGCGCGACCAGCTCCGGCGGCGGCGCCGGACTGTCCTCGGCGGGCACCTGCTGCCCGTTGCCACCGGTCTCGTCACGGTCCAGGAATGCTGCCACTCTGCGGCTCCCACAGGTCTGAAGGGCACCCGATGCTGCGGACAGCCACAGTCCTACCCGCACCGGGGGCCCGCGACCCCGACCGACACGGGGCGACGGCGCCCCGAAGAAAGGTGACCCGTCGTCAGCAGCCCAGCGGGGCAGGCACGGTGAACACCACGCCGATGACCGTCCAGCCGGCACCCACCAGCCTGAGCGTGCGCACGGTGGCCCTGCGGGCGGGCAGCACCCGGCCGAGGAACACCAGCAGCCGCCCGGAGCCCGACCCAGGTTCGGACATCATGTTCCCTCTCCTTCCGCGGTCAGGATCCCGGCCTGACCGACTGCCAGTACCGCACCATCGCGGCGTACTTGTCGTCGAAGGAGGGATCGCTGCGCCGGATCCCGTCCTCCAGCGGCGGCAGCCGCAGGTCGCGTCCGTCGAGGGTGCGCAGCCGTACCGTCCTGATGACGCCGAAGCCCGGATGGGCGGACTCCTGCACGTCGATCGACCCGACCTGGTCCCAGGCCACGGAGCGCCGCACCAGGCCTCCCTGGCTCATCCGGACGCCACCCGGATCGAGCGACGTCGAACCCGTGTTGTACATCCACACCCCGGCCTGGGCGGCCACGCCGCACAGCAGTGCCACGGCCGCGGCGGCGGCTCCCCGACCGGCCGGGACCGCGTACCCGATCAGGGCCACGACGGCTCCGGCCGCGAGTGAGAGACCGAGGATCCGCAGCCGGTGGCCGCAGGACTGCGTGAACACCAATGCGCCGGAATCCACCGGACCTGCTCCTTGTGATCGACGGGTCAGCCGGACGGGGTGCCGGCCGGGAAACGCTTCGCCGCCCGGACGGGGACCGTCCACAGCCAGGCGGTGAGGACGGCGGCGAGCAGGACCGTCAGCCCGCCGCTCCTCAGCCAGCCGTCACCGCCCCCGGGCGGGTAGACCTGCTCGGGCGCGCCGACGTCGACGGCCGCGTACCGCTGCCCCGGGGGTAGCGGACCGGGCGCGCCCCGCAGGGCGAGGTGGCCGCGGGTCGGCCCGCCGTCGGTGCTCGCGAAGTCGCCCCAGGTGTGGCAGCTCCCGTTGGCACCGCAGCGGCTGCCGGTGACCGTCCAGATGCCCGGCCGCCCCTGGCCGAAGCGGGCCGAGAGGTCCGGCCGGGCCAGGCCGAAGAACACCAGGGCCAGCAGGACCCACGCGACGGCTCCGCCGAGGTACTCCCAGCCGAACCGGGCGACCCCCGCGACGTCGGCCCCCAAGGGGTGGGACGCCCGGTCGCTCGCGTCGACCGCCCGCCGCTCCTCCTGGCGGCGAACCTCCGCCGGTACCGGCCCGCGGAGCTCCAGCCCGGGGCGCGTACACGGCCAGCAGGGCCGAGACACGGCCGAGGTCGGGCGCCCAGCCCCGCACCGGGAGGCCGGCCAGAGCGATCCCGTCCGCGGAGCCGAGGTCGAGGTCGGGCGGGGCGGTGGCGTCCCCGGCCGCGAACCCGACGGTCAGGAACGGGACCCGGACGCCCGAGAGCCCAATCTCCTGGAAGGACAGCGACCTGATGTACCGCCACGGCAGTGTCATCCGACCGGCGGCCGAGCGGGCGCCCGGGAGGGCGAGCACCAGACCGGCCGGACCGATCCGCAGCGCCGTGCGGGCCCGCACCAGCAGGGCGGCCGTCGCCGCGCCGAGTACGGCCGCCAGTACGACGGAGATCCGGCCGAACCAGACGGGCGCGGGGACCAGGGCGGCGAGCGCCGGCCCGGCGGAGCCGGACGGGACGCCCGGCAGGGCGCGGCTGCGCGCGTAGGCGGCCCGGTGGACCCGTCGACCCATCGCGTTGCACCGTCCACCGGGAGGTCCGGTGTCCACGCCGGTCGTGAACATCCGTCAGTGACGGTAACTATGGCCCCTCGGACACGGGTCCGTCAGCGGGTTCGTCAGGGCCGGGTCGACGACAATCCCGACATTCCTCGCAATGGAGCCAACGGCGTTGACACCGGACGAGGTAGCTGGTGGGCTGGGCCGCCGAGGCGGGTCAGAGTGGTGCGGCAGTTCGGTGATCCGCGGCGGCGGTCGGTGAGCTGCGCTTTCGGTGCGAGGAGGCTCCTGTGCAGGCGCGCGTTTCTGAGGCGGCGGGACGGCGGCTGAGGCACCGGATCGAGCACAGCCCGGCCCTGCGCGAGGTGCTGTGGCACCCGGCCGCGCTGGCCGCCCGCAGGACGGCCGCCCGGACCGCCCGCCAGCTGGCCCCCAGGGCCGCCGACCGGTTCATCGCCGACATCAAGGGCACCGCCCCGCTGCTCGCCTCGGTGCGCGCGGAGCGCCGGGCCGGCCGCCGCAGCAGCACCCTGCAGCTGGCCGCGACGCTCTCGGCCGCCGCCGTGGTCGGCGGCCTGCTGATCACCGCGCCGCCCGGGTACGCCGCCCCGCCCGGCGACCAGCGGGTGGCCAGCGCGCCCGCCGAGGTCACCCCGCTCGGCTCGATCGCCGACCCGCAGGTGTACCCGCGCCCGCAGCAGCTCAAGTCCGCCGGCCGGCCCGTCTCGGTACCGCAGGCCGTCAGTCTGGTGACCGGTGACGGCGCGGACCCGGCGGCGCTCGACGTGGTCCGGCAGGTACTGGGCACCGCCGGGGCCGCCGACGTGACGCCGATGCCGGAGGCACCGTCGCCCGCCGCCGGTTCGCTGGTGGTGTACGTGGGCGGTGCGGGCGCCCAGGCGGACCGGATCCTGCACGACCTGGCCGCCGCCGGCGGCGCCGGCCAGGACAGCTCGGGCCTGCCGGCCGGCGGTTACGTCCTGGCGGCCGGGCAGCTGCCCGCCGCCGGGGGCGGCACGTACGGCGCGGTGGTGCTGGCGGGCGCGGACGGCCCCGGCACCTTCTACGCCGCGCAGAGCCTGCGCCAGCTGCTCTCCCCGCTCGCCCCGGGCCAGGGGCAGGGCGAGGGCGCCAAGGGCTTCCCCGGCATCGCGGTCCGGGACTGGCCGAGCGGCGCCCCCGTGCGCGGCACCGCCGAGAGCTTCTACGGCACCCCGTGGACCGCCGCGGAGCGGCTGGCGCAGATCGACTTCCTCGGCCGCACCAAGCAGAACTTCTTCCTGTACGCGCCGGGCGGCGACCCGTACCGGCTGTCGCGCTGGCGCGAGGCCTACCCCGCGGCGCAGGCCCAGGAGCTGGCCGAGCTGGCCGCCCGGGCCCGGGCCAACCACGTCACCCTCGGCTACGCGATCGACCCCGGACAGTCGTTCTGCTACAGCTCCGGCAAGGACGTCGACGCGCTGCTGGCCAAGCTGGAGTCGCTGCGCCGGCTCGGCTTCCGCTCCTTCCAGCTGCAGTTCCTGGACGCCAGCTACGACGAGTGGCACTGCGGGGCGGACCGCAAGCTCTTCGGCACCGGCCCGGCCGCCGCCGCCAAGGCGCAGGCAGGGCTGGTCGGCAAGGTCCGCGAGCGGCTGTCCAAGCAGCCGGAGATGGCGCCGCTGTCGGTGATGCCGACGGAGTACCAGAAGCAGGGCGCCACCCCGTACCGCAGCGCGCTGGCGGCGGCGCTGCCGGTGGACGTACTGGTGGCGTGGAGCGGCGGGGCGGCGATCCCGGCGAAGGTGGCGGGCAGCCAGCTCGACGACACCGCGGCGCTGTTCAGCCGGCCGCTGGTGACGATGGACAACTACCCGGTGAACGACTCCACCCCCGAGCGGCTCTACCTGGGCGCCTACACCGGGCGGGACGCCGCGGTGGCCAAGCGTTCGGCGGTGCTGCTGACGGCCGCGATGAGCCAGCCGGTCGCCTCCCGGCTCCCGCTGGCGACCGCCGCGGACTTCGGCTGGCAGCCGGACGGCTACCAGCCGCTGGACTCCTGGCGCGCCGCGCTGCACGCGCTGGCCGCCGACCCGGCCGAGCTGGCGGCGCTCACCGCGCTGGCCGGCAACAGCTCCTCCTCCCCGCTGTCCCGGGAGGAGTCCGGTTACCTGGCACCCCTGCTGGAACGGTTCTGGGCGGTCCTGGAGCCGACCGGTGGCACCCCGCCCGACCTGGCCAAGCTGACCGAGGCGGCCGGCCCGCTGCGGGACGCGTTCGCCACCATGACCTCGGCCCCGCAGGTGCTGTCGGGCGACGCGATCGGCCCCGAGACCGGCCCGTGGCTGGCCAAGCTCTCCGCGTACGGGCAGGCCGGGCAGGCCGCCGTCGACATGCTGGTGGCCCAGCGCGGCGGTGACGGCAACGCCGCCTGGGACGACCGGATCCGGCTGCGCAGCCTGCGCGAGCAGCTGGACGCCAGCCCGGTGACGATCGGCGGCAGCGTGCTGGACGGCTTCCTCGAACGGGCGGTGCTGTCCGCCGACACCTGGTCCGGGATCACGGCCGGCGGCGCGACCGCCACCACCACCTTCGGCAGCGCGCACGACCACGTGCCGGGGCTGATGACCGACGGCGACGCCGCCACCTTCTACTGGAGCGCCGGTCCGCCGACCGCGGGCGACACCGTCGGCCTGGACCTGGGCACCGCCCGGCCGGTCGGGCGGGTCACCGTGCTGATGGGGTCGTGGGGCGACGGCCCGGACGCGGCCGCCGCGGCCGGGGACTACCTGCACGACGCGGTGCTGGAGTACTCCACCGGGTCGGGCGGCTGGCGGCAGCTGGCCCGGGTGCACAACCAGCAGAGCATCTCGGTGGACGCCCCGGCGGGCACGGTCGCCAAGGCCGTCCGGCTGCGGGCCACCGCCGGGCAGAAGACCGCGGTGGCGATCCGCGAGTTCACCGTGGCCGCGCCCGGCGACAGCCCGGCGAGCGTCAGCGCGCCGCCCGCCGCACCGGGCTCCTCCCCGGCGGCCGTGCTGGACGGCGACCCGGACACCGCCTGGCGGGCGGCCGGCGCACCGAACAGCGCCACCACACCGCTGACCGTGGAGCTGGGCGCGGCGCGCCCGCTGGACCGGGTGACCGTGCTCACCGACCCGACGGTACGGGCCGCGGCCACCGCCGAGGTGCGGCGCCCGGACGGCAGCTGGGTCGCGATCGGCGCGGTGAAGCCCGGCTACAACGAGCTGCCGGGCGGGGGCGGCCCGGCCGAGGCGATCCGGCTGGTCTGGGAGCCGGGCGGCGAGGCCCCCGTGGTCAACCAGATCATCCCCTGGTACGCCGACGTGCCGGCCGCCCGGCTCAGCCTGTCCGCCGCCACCCTCGACGTGGTGGCCGGCCAGGCGGCCCCGGCGCAGACCAAGGCCGTGCTGGAGGCGGGCCGCCCGGAGGGCGCGGCCGGCCAGCTGAAGGCCGAGGTGCCGGCCGTCGCCCAGGGGCTGACGGTGACCCCGGCGGGGGCCGTCACGGTGCCGCGCGGCGCGAAGGTCGGGTCCCCGGTGCTGGTCACCGCGGCGGCGACCACGCCCTCGGGCACCTACCAGGTGCCGATCACCTTCACCGTCGGGACGCTGACCGTACGCCAGGTGCTCCAGGTGCACGTGGTGCCGCCGACCGGCGGCCCGGACCTGGCCAGGACCGCCACCGCCAGCTCCTCCGGCGACGCGTCCGCGTCCCAGCCCGCCTCGGCGGTCACCGACGGCGACCCGAAGACCCGCTGGTCCGCCAAGGCGGCGGACGACGCCTGGGTGCAGATCAAGCTGCCGCAGAAGGTCCGGCTGGGCTCGGCGGTGCTGCACTGGCAGGAGGCGTACGCCTCCGCGTACCGGCTGGAGACCTCGCCGGACGGCGTCACCTGGACCACCGTGGCCGCGGTGGACGACAGCACCGGCGGCACCGAGACGGTGCGCTTCGACGCCCCGGACACCCAGTACCTGCGGGTCCAGGGGGTGTCGAGGGCGACCGCCTACGGCTACTCGCTCTGGGGCGTGGAGGCCTACGCGGTCACGCCGTGACACCCGGGCGGCCCTCCGGCGGGCCGTCGGCGGGCCGGCTGCGGCGCGTGGGAGGTTCCGCGCGCCCCGGTGAGCTTCCGGGCGCTGTGCCCGACCGCCGCGTCAGGGTCCCCGGGACAGACGGCGGGCCGCCTGCGCTCCCGCTGGGGGTGCACAGGCGGCCCATGAGGCGTACCGATTGACGTGTCGGGCAGGCCCTTGTCTGTCAGGCGGAGAGCGGCTCGGGCTGCTCACCGCGGCGGATGGGGCGGGACCGGCCGTGCGGGCCCGGCAGGACGCCCCCGGTGTCGGTATGGTCGTGGTGCTCGAAGCCGCTCAGCTGCTGGTGCAGCTGGTCGAGACCGCCGTACGGCTCCAGGTAGGGGCGCCAGCGCGGGTCCTTGATCCCGGTGCCGATCACCCGCCAGGCGAGGCCGCTCGGCGCGGCCGGGGGGTGCTTCATCCGCCAGCCGAGTTCGGTGAGGTGCCGATCGGCCTTGGTGTGGTTGCAGCGGCGGCAGGCCGCGACCACGTTGTCCCACCGGTGCTGGCCGCCCCGGCTGCGCGGGATGACGTGGTCGACGCTGGTGGCGGCGGCCCCGCAGTAGACGCAGCGCCCGTGGTCACGGGCGAACAGTGCGCGGCGGGTGAGCGGGACGGGCCCGCGGTAGGGGACCCGGACGAAACGGGTCAGTCGGACGACGGACGGCGCCGGGACGGCGCTGGTGGCGCTGTGCAGAGTGATTCCGGAGTCCTCCAGGCAGACCGCCTTGTGACTGAGGACCAGGATGAGTGCGCGGCGCATCGATACGACGCCGAGTGGCTCGTACGACGCGTTGAGGACCAGGACATGCGGCACGGAGGCCTCCTTGGACGCCTGCGGCGCGTGGCTCGCGCCGGGACGAGCGGGCGACCGCGCATTTTGAGCGCGATCTCCCCCAGTGTCGCCTTACGTCTTCGTGTGGCGCCACCATTTCCTTCCTAACAGATCGTTCGGTAACGGACAGTGCTGCTATCCACGCACGCCGGTGTGCGTTCCGTCATACCCGGTATGCCCAACCGTCGCCTCCGCTGCACCCGGGATGCCTGGTGGGAGCAGGTGTGCGGGAGTCCGGCCGGCTGACGGCGCGTCCGCCCGGGTGAGGATTGGCCGCTAGGGTTGCGGTGACGGTCCGCCCCGGCCGGGCGGCCCGTTCATGCTCCCGCCCGGAAGGAAGCCCTGCACGTGGTTCGGTCCGCCCCGGTCAGCCTGCTCGCTGACGCCACCCCCTCGCCCGCCCCCGCCTCGCCGTCGCTGACGTTCACCCTGCCGACCAGCGCGGACGAGGTGAGCAGCTCGACCAAACAGGCCGCGAGCTGGCTGGACGCGAACTGGCAGGGCTGGGTCGAGGGTGCGCTGCGGATCCTGTTCATCGTGCTGCTGGCCCTGGTGCTGCGGGCGATGGTCCGCAAGCTGATCGACAAGCTGATCGCCCGGATGGGCCGCCCCTCGGAGGCCGAGGCCGAGCTCGGCCGGCTGGGCGGGCTGCTGGCCAACAGCGGCATGGTCAACACCGAGCGCCGCCAGCAGCGCTCGGAGGCGATCGGCTCGGTGCTGCGCAGCGTGGCCTCGTTCACCATCCTGGGGACCGCCGCGCTGATGGTGCTCTCCGCCCTCGGGGTGAACCTGGCACCACTGCTGGCCAGTGCCGGTGTCGCCGGTGTGGCGATCGGCTTCGGCGCCCGGAACCTGGTGACGGACTTCCTGTCCGGGGTCTTCATGATCATGGAGGACCAGTACGGCGTCGGCGACGAGATCGACACCGGGGTGGCCACCGGCACGGTGCTGGAGGTCGGCCTGCGGGTGACCAAGCTGCGCGGCACCGGCGGCGAGATCTGGTACATCCGCAACGGTGAGGTCAAGCGGATCGCCAACATGAGCCAGGGCTGGGCGACCGCCGCCGTGGACGTCCAGGTCGGCTACCGGGAGGACCTGGAGCGGGTCGAGGCGCTGATCACCGAGACCGCGGCGCAGCTGACCAAGGAGTCCCCGTTCGACGAGCTGATCTGGGGCCGGGTGAAGGTGCTGGGCGTGGAGTCGGTGGCGGCGGACTCGGTGGTGCTGCGGCTGGAGGCGCGCTGCTCGCCGGGGAACGCCGCGCTGATCTCGCGCACGCTGCGGCTGCGGCTGAAGGCGGCGTTCGACCTCGCGGGCGTGAAGCTGAAGGAGGAGCCGGCGCCGGTGGCCGCGGCCGCTGCCGCGCCGGCCGTGGACATCCTGCCGCCGTCGGTGCTGGCCGATCCGGGTTCGCTGCGGTCGCTGGCGGCCAAGCCGATCCCGCCGCAGGCCCCGGAGGGCGCCGCGCCCGCGGGCGGCTGAGCGCCGCGGGTTGCCGGCCCGGAGCCCCGTTCCCCTGGTGGGAAGCGGGGCTCCGGGCTTTTCCGGGCAGGCTCGCGGATCCGGGCGCGGCGGGGCCATTGACACCCGGCCGGGCCGGGATCTACGGTCCTCCCAAGGAATTGGAAACTTTCCTAACAGTTCACCTGGCAACCAACCCCGGGCAGCACAGCCCCCCGTCGGCAGAGGAGGATCGGGCCGTGACCGACAACACCCGCTCCCGCTCGCCGCTGGCCGGCACCCCAAGCCTGCTGCGCGCCATCAACGACCGCGCCGCGCTCGAACTGCTGCTGGCCAACGGCCCCCTCTCGCGCACCCAGATCGGCACCCTGACCGGCCTGTCCAAGCCCACCGCCTCCCAGCTGCTGGCCCGGCTGGAGACCGCCGGGCTGGTCGTCCCGGTCGGCACCACCGCCGGCGGCCCCGGGCCGAACGCGCAGCTGTACCAGGTCAACCCGGCCGCCGGGCACGTCGCCGGACTGGACGTGACCACCACCCACATCCGGATCGCGGTCGCCGACATCACCGGCAACACGCTCGCCGAGCAGCAGGTGCCCACCAAGGGCTGGCCCGCCGCCGACACCGTGCCGCGGGTCGCCGCGGCGCTCGCCCGCAGCGTGGCCGCGGCCGGGCTCGCCGAGGGCAGCCTGCACCAGGTGGTGCTCGGCATCGGCGGTGCGCTCGACCCGGTCACCGGCAAGCTGCGGTACGCCTCCCACCTGCCCGGCTGGCACTCACCGCGGCTGGTCGCGGAACTCGCCGGGGCGATCGGCGCGCCGGTCACCATCGAGAACGACGTCAACCTGGCCGCCATCGCCGAACAGGCCGCCGGCGCCGCCCGGGGCAGCGAGGACTTCGTGCTGCTGTGGGCCGAGGAGGGCATCGGCGCCGCGATCGTGATCGCCGGCCGGCTGCACCGCGGCTTCACCGGCGGCGCCGGCGAGGTCGGCTACATGCCGGTGCCCGGCTCCCCGGTCGTCCACGACGTCCGCCGCAAGAACTCCGGCGGCTTCCAGGAGCTGGCCGGCGCCCCCGCCGTCCTGGCACTGGCCCGCGAGCACGGACTGGGCGCACCGACCGCCGAGGCGGCGGTCGCCCTGGCGCTGGGGACACCCGGCGGCGGCGAGGACTTCCTGGCCGTCCTCGCCGACCGGCTCGCGGTCGGCCTCGCCGCCATCGTCTCCGTGGTCGACCCCGAGCTGCTGGTACTGGCCGGCGGCATCCCCACGGCCGGCGGCGAACGGCTGCGCGAGCTGGTCCAGGAGTCGCTCGCCCGGATCTCCATCCCCCGGCCGGAGGTGCGTTCCAGCAGCGTGCCCGGCTCCCCCGTCCTGCACGGCGCCCTGCAACTCGCCCTCGCCACCGCCCGGGACGCCGCCTTCTCGACGCACTGACCCCGGGCCACCGCCGACCAGTCATGAAGCCGCAGCCGCCGCGGCTCCCCCTCGGGGCCGCGGCCCACCCGAACACCACCGAAGGCACCCCCACGCACGGGCCGACGGGCCATGCCGCCTGCCCCCGTACCTCCAGGAGAACCCACCAGTGGACATCACCCGCAGAACGCGCCGCGCGCTCGCCGCCCTGACCTCCACCGCCTGCCTGGCCCTGCTCGCCACCGCCTGCACCGGTACCAACTCCGGCGGCGGCCAGGACGGTTCGGCCGCCGGCCAGGACGTCACCATCACCTTCTGGCACGGCTGGAGCCAGGACAACGAGGTCAAGGCGATCGCCGACAACGTGGCCGCCTTCGAGAAGCTGCACCCGAACATCCACGTCAAGGTGGTCGGCAACATCGCCGACGACAAGAGCGAGCAGGCACTGCGGGCCGGCGGCGACGCCGCCCCCGACGTGGTCTCCTCGTTCACCACCGACAACGTCGGCAAGTTCTGCTCGGCCGGGGTCTGGGCGGACCTGGGGCCGATGCTCCAGAAGGACGGCATCGACCCGGCCAAGACCTTCCCGCCCGCGATGCTCCAGTACAGCCGGTTCCAGGGCAACCAGTGCTCGCTGCCGCTGCTCGGCGACGCCTACGGCCTGTACTACAACAAGACCGCCTTCGCCGCGGCCGGGATCACCGCGCCGCCGAAGACCTTCAGCGAGTTCGAGGCCGACGCCGTCAAGCTGACCGTGGCCGACGGCGACGGCTTCAAGCAGCTCGGCTTCATGCCGAACTACCACGGCTACGAGTCCACCCCCAGCCACTTCCTCGGCCAGTACGGCCCCGGCTACTTCGGCGCGGACGGCAGGTCCGACATCGCCACCGACCCCAAGGTCGCCGCGATGTACACCTGGCAGAAGGGCCTGGTCGACAGGCTGGGCGGCTTCGACAAGCTGGAGAAGTACCGCACCGGCTTCGGCGACGAGTTCAGCGCCAAGAACCCCTTCACCACCGGCCAGGTCGCGATGGCCATCGACGGGGAGTGGCGCACCGCCTCCCTCGCCGAGGACAAGCCGGACTTCGAGTGGGCCACCGCGCCGTTCCCGGTGCCGGACGACCAGGCCGCCGGCTACGGCCGCGGCTACCAGACCGGCACCATCATCGGCATCGCCAAGGGCAGCAAGAAGCAGACCGCCTCCTGGGAGCTGGTGAAGTACCTGACCACCGACACCGACGCGGTGGTCTCCTTCGCCAACGCCATCCACAACGTGCCCAGCACCCTCGAGGCACTGAACTCGCCGAAGCTGGACGCCGACGCCAACTTCCGCACCTTCATCGACATCGCCAAGAACCCGAACTCCAGCACCACCCCCGCCAGCGTCAACGGCGGCGCCTACCAGGTGTCCATGCAGAACCTCGGCTACGAGTTCGAGGCCGGCAGGCAGACCGACCTGAAGGCCGGCCTGACCGCCACGGCCAAGGAGATCGACGCCGCGATCGACCAGGCGAAGTGACCCGCGATGGCCACCGCTAGCACCCCCGTCCCGGCGGCGCTGCGCACCAAGCGCCGCCGGGAGGCGGCCCGTACCGCCGCCTTCCTCTCCCCCTGGCTGATCGGCTTCGGCGTCTTCTTCGCCTACCCGCTGGTCTCCACCGTCTACTTCTCCTTCATGAAGTACGACGGCTTCACGGCCCCGACCTTCAACGGCCTGAAGAACTGGGACTACGTCCTGAACCACTACCCGTCGTTCTGGACGGGCCTGGGCAACACGCTCTGGCTGGTCCTGGTGATGGTCACCCTGCGGGTCGCCTTCGGCCTCGGCATCGGCCTGCTGATCACCAAGGTGAAGACCGGCGCCGGCTTCTTCCGGACCGCCTTCTACCTGCCGTACCTGGCCCCGCCGGTGGCCGCCACGATGGCCTTCGCCTTCCTGCTCAACCCCGGCACCGGGCCGGTCGACCACCTGCTCGGCGAACTCGGACTGCCGCAGCCGGGCTGGTTCACCGATCCCGACTGGTCCAAGCCCGCCCTGACCATGCTCGCCATGTGGGGCATCGGCGACCTGATGGTGATCTTCATGGCCGCGCTGCTGGACGTCCCCAGGGAGCAGTACGAGGCCGCCGAGCTCGACGGCGCCGGGCCGCTGCAGAAGTTCCGCTACGTGACCTTCCCGAACATCTCGCCGATCGTCATGTTCGCCGTGGTCACCGGCGTCATCCAGACCATGCAGTACTACACCCAGGCGATCGTCGCCGGGAAGGTCGCCAGCGGCGTGATCGGCGGCTCCGGCCAGCAGTTCGAACCCGGCTACCCGCACGGATCCACCTGGACCCTGCCGCAGATGGTCTACAACCTCGGCTTCCAGCGCTTCGACACCGGCTCGGCCTGCGTGGTCGCCGTGATCCTGTTCGCCATCTCGATGGCCTTCACGTCGCTGCTGCTGCGCCGCAAGTCCGGCTTCATCGACGAGGACTGAGCCATGACCCTCACTTCCGCCGTACGCCTGCCCGTACGGGCCGGGTCCGCCGCCGCCAAGGTGGCCCGGCGCCGCGCCGCCCTGCACTGGGTGGCCGTGCACTCGCTGGCCATCGCCGCCGCGCTGTTCTTCCTGCTGCCCTTCGTCTTCGTGCTGCTCACCTCGGTGATGTCGGACCGGCAGGCGCTCACCGCCGACCTGTGGCCCACCGAGTGGCACTGGGGCAACTACAGCAAGGTCTGGCAGACCCCGGGCTTCCTCAGCTGGTGGCGCAACACCCTGCTGTACGCCGCCGCCGGCACCGCGCTGACCGTGGTCTCCAGCCTCCCGGTCGCCTACGCGCTGGCCAAGTTCCGCTTCCGCGGCCGCAACCTGGCCCTGATGGCGGTCATCTCGATGATGATGCTGCCCCCGCAGGTCACCGTCATCCCGATGTACCTGTTCTGGGCCAAGCAGCTGCACCTGACCGGCTCGCTCTGGCCACTGATCATCCCGATGGCCTTCGGCGACGCGTTCTCCATCTTCCTGCTCCGGCAGTTCCTGCTGACCATCCCCAGGGAGTACCTGGAGGCCGCCCGGATCGACGGCTGCGGCGACCTGCGGACCCTGCTGCGGGTGGTGCTGCCGATGGCGAAGCCCGCCATCGCGGCGGTCGCGCTGTTCCAGTTCTTCTACTGCTGGAACGACTACTTCGGCCCGCAGATCTACGCCAGCGAGAACGCCGGCGCCTGGACGCTCAGCTACGGCCTGGAGTCGTTCAAGGGCGCCCACCACACCAACTGGAACCTCACCATGGCCGCCACGCTGCTCGTGACGGCCCCGGTGCTCGTGCTGTTCTTCTTCGCGCAGAAGGCCTTCATCGAAGGCGTCACACTGACAGGGGTCAAGGGCTGATGTCCGCACTGAAGTTGGCAATCGTCGGCGGCGGTTCCACGTACACCCCGGAGCTGATCGACGGCTTCGCCCGGCTGAGGGACACCCTCCCGGTCGGCGAACTCGTCCTGATCGACCCGGCCGCCGACCGGCTGGAGCTGATCGCGGGCCTGGCCCGCCGGATCTTCGCCAAGCAGGGCCACCCCGCCACCGTCACCACCGCCACCCGGGTCGCCGACGGGGTCCAGGGCGCCGACGCCGTCCTGCTGCAACTGCGGGTCGGCGGGCAGGCCGCCAGGAACGAGGACGAGACCTGGCCGCTGGAGTGCGGCTGCGTCGGCCAGGAGACCACCGGCGCCGGCGGCCTCGCCAAGGCGCTGCGCACCGTCCCGGTGGTGCTCGACATCGCCGAGCAGGTCCGCCGGGCCAGCCCCGGCGCCTGGATCGTCGACTTCACCAACCCGGTCGGCATCGTCACCCGGGCCCTGCAGCAGGCCGGCCACAAGGCCGTCGGCCTGTGCAACGTCGCCATCGGCTTCCAGCGGAAGTTCGCCGCCCACCTGGGCGTGGACCCGGAGCTGGTGCGCCTGGACCACGTCGGGCTCAACCACCTCACCTGGGAGCGCGGCGTCACCCTGCTGGACGCGCCCGGCGCCACCGGCGGCCGCGAGGTGCTGCCCGACCTGCTGGCCGGCTTCGGCGGGCAGATCGCCGAGGACCTGCACCTGCCGCTGCCGGTGATCCGCCGCCTCGGCGTGGTGCCCTCCTACTACCTGCGCTACTTCTACCAGCACGACCAGGTGGTGGAGGAGCTCAAGGCCACCGGCTCGCGCGCGGCCGAGGTCGCGGCCATCGAACGGCAGCTGCTGGAGATGTACGCCGACCCGGCCCTTGACACCAAGCCCGAACTGCTCGGCAAGCGCGGCGGCGCGTTCTACTCCGAGGCCGCCGTCCAGCTGATCTCCGCCCTGCTCGGCACCGGCGGCGGCACCAGCGTCCAGGTCGTCAACACCCGCAACGACGGCATCCTGCCGTTCCTGCCCGACGACGCGGTGATCGAGGTCCCCGCCGAGGTCGACCCCGCGGGCGTGCGCCCGCTCCCCCAGCGGCCGGTCGAACCGCTGTACGCCGGCCTGATCGCGGGCGTCACCGCGTACGAGCGGCTCGCCCTGGACGCCGCGCTGGAAGGCGGCCGCGACCGGGTCTTCGACGCGCTGCTCGCCCACCCGCTGGTGGGGCAGTTCGACCTGGCCGAGCGGCTCACCGACCGGCTGATCGCCCACAACCGCCCCCACCTGAGCTGGGCGTGAGGGCAGATGACCACCGCGCACCACCCTGGGGGGAACCGATGAACCACCGTCAGGAGGAACAGCTCCCCGGCGTCCTCGCCATCGACGCCGGGAACAGCAAGACGGACGTCGCCCTGGTCTCCGCGGACGGCACCGTCCTCGGCTCGGCCCGCGGCGGCGGCTTCCAGCCCCAGCTCGACGGCGCCGAACAGGCCGTCGACGGGCTCGGCCCGCTGGTCGAGGAGGCCGCCCTGCAGGCCGGGCTGAGACCGGGCACCCCGTTCACCACGCACGTCAGCGCGTGCCTGGCCAACGCCGACCTGCCGATCGAGGAACAGCGGCTGCAGGCCGCCATCGAGGCCCGGCGCTGGGGGCTGACCGGCCACGTCGCCAACGACACCTTCGGTCTGCTGCGGGCCGGCACCGACGGCCCGCGCGGGGTCGCCGTGGTCTGCGGCGCCGGCATCAACTGCGTCGGCCTGCTGCCGGACGGGCGCACCGCCCGCTTCCCCGCGCTCGGCCACCTCACCGGCGACTGGGGCGGCGGCGGCGGGCTGGCCGCCGAGGCGATGTGGCACGCCACCCGCGCCGAGGACGGCCGCGGCGGGCCCACCGCGCTCGCCGGCGCCATCGCCCGGCATTTCGGACTGCCGAGCGCCACCGCCGTCGCCGAGACCATGCACCTCGGCGGGCTGGACCGGGGGCGGCTGCACGAGATCGTCCGGGTGCTGTTCGCCGCCGCGGAGGCCGGCGACCGGACCTCGCTCGACCTGGTCGACCGGCAGGCCGACGAGATCGCCCGGCTGGCCGTCGTCGCCCTCACCCGGCTCGGCCTGCTGGGCGAACCCACCCCCGTGGTGCTCGGCGGCGGTGTGCTGGCGGCCCGCCACCCGCTGCTGATCGACAACCTCACGGCCCGGCTGGCCGCGGCCGCCCCGGTCGCCGAGACCCGGATCGTGGTCGCCCCGCCGGTGCTCGGCGCCGCCCTGCTCGGCCTCGACCACCTCGGCGCGGGCCCCGAGATCCAGCACCGCCTGCGGGCCGCGTACCCGACCACCACCCCGGTCGCCGCCTGAACCCGGGTGGTCCGCGGCCCCGCCCGGACCACCCGCCCGAACCACCCGCCGCCGGCGCCACCGGGGTCCGCACACCCCCGGCGCCGGCGGCGGGTACCCGTCTCCAGGGGCCACGGCGGGGCCGTCCCCGGTCAGGCCTGATCGCGGCCCCGGAAGGAGCGCCGGTACTCCCGCGGGGCGAGGCCGACCCGGCGGGTGAACACCGGGCGCAGCGAGACGGCGGAGCCGAAGCCGCAGCGGACGGCGATCTCGTCGACCGGCAGGTCGCTCTCTTCCAGCAGCCGCTGGGCGGCCAGTACCCGCTGTTCCAGCAGCCAGCGCAGTGGCGGGCTGCCGGTGGCGGCGGCGAAGCGGCGGGCGAAGGTGCGTTCCGACATCACCGCGAGGCGGGCCATCCGGGCCACCGTCCAGGGGGTGTCGAGTTCGCCGAGCACGGTGGTGCGCACGGCGCCGAGCGGGTCGTCGGCGTCGGCCACCGGGACCGGGGAGGGGATGAACTGGGCCTGTCCGCCGGAGCGGAACGGGGCCGTGACCATCGAGCGGGCGATGGCGGCGGCGGTCTGCTGGCCGTGGGCGGTGCGCACCAGGTGCAGGCACAGGTCGATGCCGGCGGCGACGCCGGCCGAGGTCCAGACCTCGCCGTCGCCGGTGAACAGCACCTCGGGGTCGACACTCACCGCCGGGTGGAGCCGGGCCAGGTCGTCGGTGAGCCACCAGTGGGTGGTGGCCCTGCGGCCGTCCAGCAGGCCGGCCTCGGCGAGGACGAACGCGCCGGCGCACAGCGAGGCGACCGGGATGCCCCGGGTGTGGGCCTCGCGCAGCACGTCGAGCAGCCGGGGGTCGGCGGGTGCGAACGGGTCGGTGACGCCGGGGACGACGATCAGGTCGCAGTCGAGCAGGCCGGGGAACTCGTCGTCGGGCCGGCGTTCGAGGCCGCCGCCGAGCCGGACCGGCTGCCGGTCGGGCCCGCAGACCCGCAGGTCGAAGACGGGCAGGCCGGTCGGGGAGAGCCGGTTGGACCAGACCTCGCCGATCACGGCGTAGTCGAAGGCCCGTACCCCGTCGAAGATCGGACAGCCCACGGTGCGCATGGCAGGATCATATCGATGGTAGTCATTTCTGCCCATCACGGCGGGGCGGGCGCCGCCCGCAGGATGGAGCCATGACGAACACCAGCGCATTCAACGCCCCGCTCGAACTCGCCGCCGACGCCGTCCTGGTGGTGATCGACGTCCAGCAGGGCTTCGAGGACCACGAGTACTGGGGCGAGCGGGACAACCCCGGCGCCGAGCAGCGGATCGGCGAGCTGATCGAGGTCTGGCAGGCGACCGGACGTCCGGTGGTGACGGTGCAGCACCGTTCCGCGAGCGGCCCGCTGACCCCCGGCACGCCGGGCTACGAGCTGAAGCCGGTGGCGGCCGCCGTCACCCCGGACCTGCACGTCACCAAGACCGTCAACAGCGCCTTCTACGGCACCCCGGACCTGGACGCCTGGCTCCGGGCGCGGGGCGCCTCCCAGCTGGTGACGGTCGGGATCATGACCAACGTGTGCAACGAGACCACCGCGCGGATGGGCGGCAACCTCGGCTACGACGTGATCTTCCCGATCGACGCGATGCACACCTTCGCGATGGCCGGCCCGGACGGCGAGTTGATCCCGGCCGCCGAGCTCTCCCGGGCCACCGCGGCCGCCCTGCACACCATGCGCTTCGCCAAGGTGGTCACCACCGAGGCGGTGCTGGCGGCCGCCGCGCGGCCGGTCACCGTCGGCTGACGGTCCGCCGGAAGTGCCGCGAGGGTCCGTCCGGCCGCACCCGGGACGGTGGGTGACACCCCACCGCCCGGTTGCGGCCGGATGAATTTTGGATGTTCCGGCAAGATGCCCGCTTTGGCCATTGAGGCAGGTGTTCGACCACCGGTACTGTCCCCGCTCCGAGCAGCACCGCCTCCGGTGCCCGAACAGCCCAGGAGCACACGCCAGATGGCGATCCGCAAGTCCACCATGCAGGAGCAGGTCGCCCAGGCGATCGCAGCGATCGAGCCGAACGACCGCCCCGTGGTCACCTTCCACACCATCACCGGGCCCAGCCCGTGGATCATGAACGAGCTGGGCCTGATCGGCCAGTTCTTCGTGAAGTACTACTTCGTCACGCTGACCGAGCGCGTGGTCGTGGTGCACCGGGCCGGCCGGCTGGCCAACAAGCCCAAGGAACTGGTCCACGTCATCCCGCTGGAGCAGGCCCGCGGCCTGGTCGGCAACGTACGGCGGCGGACCCTGTGGAGCTCGCTGCGGTTCAGCTTCCCGGGCGACCAGAAGCCGACCCGGCTCAACGTCGCCCGCTACTGGCGGGCCGAACTGGACCAGTTCGTCCCGGCCCTGACCGGCGAGCAGATCGCGGCCTGAGCCGGACGCGGCCGAGGGCGCCGGGGTGCCGGGCCGGCCACCGGTCAGAGCCGGGTGCGGGCCCAGTCGGCGAGGATCTTCGCGCAGTCGTCCACCGACTCGCGCCAGGTCCGGTCGGCGCCCGCGCCGGCCTCGTCGCTGACGTGCTTGATCAGCCGGATCGGCACCCCGGCCCGCTCGGCCACGTTGGCCAGTGCGTAACCCTCCATGTCGACCAGGTCGGCGCTCTGCGCCAGCCGGTCGCGGGCCTCGGGGTCGGAGACGAACAGGTCACCGGTGGCGAGCACCGGACCCGGACCGTCGCCGAGCTCGATCGGGCCGCCGAAGCTGCGGCCGGTCAGCTGCCGCAGCACCCGGGCGTCGAGGTCGTGCTGCAGCACCCGGGTCACCTGGTGGGTGCCCGCCCAGCCGGACTTCAGCGCACCGGCGGTCCCGAGGTTGACGATCTCGGACGGGCGGTCGCCGCGAGCCAGCACGGTCGCCAGCGCGGCGGTCGCGTTGATCTTCCCCATCCCGGTGAGCAGGACCGGGAAGCGGCCGTCGAGGTGGGCCGCCTCCTCCTGGACTGCGACGACGAGCAGCGGGCGGTCAGCGGCGACGGTACCGATCAGTTGCATGCGCCCCATGCTACGCAGGGCGCCGAGGGAGGGGCGATGGCCAGGGGGCGGAACCACCGGGGGGTGGCACCGCGTCGACAGCAGGCGGAGCGGCAACGGCCCCGGCCCGGCGGCCCGAGCGGCGGGCGGACCGGCCCGAAGCTCAAGTCCGGCACAACTCACGTGTACTCGTCGGTGCCCGCAGACATACTGCTGGCATCGGGTCCGGCCCCGCGCGCGGGGCGGCCACAGGGGAGGGCGGGGCGGTGGCGACACCAGTGATCGCGGGGGAACGGGCGTCCGTGCAGGTGGCGGAGCCCGGCACGACGGAAGCCGGCACGACGGAACGCGGGCCGGGCCGGCTCGGGTTCCTGCGGCAGGCGGTGGACAACCCGCCGGGGCGGCTGCGGCTGGCCGGTGCGGTCCTGGCCACGCTGGCCCTGCTGTTCGGCCTGGTGGCCGCCTGGCAGGTCGCCGACCGTTCCACCGCCGCGGGCCGGGTGGCCCACCGCAGCGGGCCGTTGAGCCAGGACACGGCCGAGATCTACCGGTCGCTGGCGGACGCGGACACCACCGCGGCCACCGGCTTCCTGCTGGCCGGCAACGAGCCGCCGGCCGTCCGCCAGCGCTACCAGGACGACCTGGCCACCGCCGCCCGGCTGCTCGCCCAGGCCGCCGCCCACGGCGGCGACTCGGCCGACACCCAGCGCTGGATCTCCGAACTGAACCAGCAACTCCCGCAGTACGCGGGGCTGGTGGAGACCGCCCGGGCCAACGACCGGCAGGGCCTGCCGCTCGGCGGCGCCTACCTGCGGTACGCCTCGGGCCTGATGCAGGACACCATGCTGCCGAACGCGCAGAAGCTGGTGGCCGCCGAATCCGCCCGGCTGGACGCCGACTACGACGACGCCGGGTCGGTGCCGTGGGCGGCGTTCGCCCTCGCCGTGCTGACGCTCGCGGCGCTGCTGCGCCACCAGGTGCTGCTGCTGCGGCGCACCAACCGGGTGTTCAACCCCGGGCTGGTCGCGGCGACCAGCGCGATGCTGGCCGCCACGGTCTGGCTGCTGGCCGGCGGCCTGTCGGCATCCTCCTCGCTGGCCGACAGCCGCACCGCGGGCGCGCAGCCGCTGCGCGCCCTCGACCAGGCCAGGACCGAGGTGCTCCAGGCCCGCGCCGCCGAGAACCTCAACCTGGTCTCCCGCGGGTCCAGCGACAAGTACACCGCGCAGTGGGACACCGTCCTGGCCGACCTGGCCGGCCGGCGCGAGGAGCCGGACCGGACCGGGGGCGCCCTCGGCCGCGCCCGGCAGCTCGCCCCGGCCGGCGCGGCGGGGCCGCTGGACGAGGCCCGCAGGCAGCTCGACGCCTGGCAGGCCCGGCACGGGCAGGCGGCCGACACGGAGGCCGCGGGCGACTACGACGCCGCCCTGCAGGGCACCGTGGGGGCGGGCCGCGGCGACTCGGCGCAGGCCGCGTTCGAGGCGCTGGAACAGCAGCTGGGACAGGCCGCGGCGGTCGAACAGGCCGCGTTCAGGACGGCGGTCGACGGGGTCGACACCGGACTCGCCGCACTGGCGGTGGGGGCCGCGGTGCTCGCGGTCGCCTGCGCCGCGGGCGTGTTCCGGGGCATCGGCCGCCGACTGGCCGACTACCGCTAGGGGGTGGGGACGATGATGCGCAAGGTACGGGCCAGGGCCCTGGTGGCCGCGGTCGCGCTGGCGGCCGGGGTGCTCGGCGCGGGCGGTTCGGCGGGGGCCGCCGGTGGCGGCGCCGGACCGGTGAGCGCCGCCCGGGCGCCGGAGTTGGCTCCCGCGGCGGACACCTGCGACACGACCAGGAGCGTGCCCCCGGCCAAGGACCCCGGCGGCCCGAAGATCAAGAAGATCCGGGAGCGCGGCACCCTGGTGGTCGGCATCGACCAGAACAGCTACCACTGGGGCTACCGCAACCCGCAGACCGGCACCATCGAGGGCTTCGACATCGACCTGGCGCACGCCATCGCCAAGTCCCTGCTGGGCGACCCCGACAAGATCACGTTCAAGGCCGTCCCGACCGCCCGCCGGATCGACGCGGTCAAGGCCGGCGAGGTGGACCTGGTCGTCCGGACCACCACCATCACCTGCGCCCGGATGCAGGAGGTCGCCTTCTCCAGGCCGTACTTCGCCGCCGGACAGCGGCTGGTGGTCCCGAAGTCCGCCAAGGCCACCTCGGTGGACCAGGGGCTGAAGGGCAAGCGGGTCTGCACCGCGGCCTCGTCCTCCTCCGACACCGAGCTCAAGACCAACCGGCACGGCGCCTCGGAGGTCACCGTGGTGGAGAACCAGCTGGACTGCCTGGTGCTGATGCAGCTCGGCAAGGTGGACGCGACCTTGACCGACGCCGTGCTGGCCGCCGCCCAGGCCGCCCAGGACCCGACCGTCGAGGTGGTCGGCGAGACCCTGCTGGCCGGCTGGATGGGCGTGGTGGTCAACCAGGCCGACACCGACCTGGTCGCCTGGGTCAACCAGGCGCTGCTCGACTACAGGGCCGACGGCGGCTGGCGGCGCAGCTACGACCACTGGCTGGCCGGATCGATGGGCACGTCGCCCGACCCGTACGAGTTCAAGCAGTAGCCGGCACCCGCCCGGCCGGCGCCGGTGACGGCACCGGCGTCGACCGGAGCGGCGCCATCCGGAAGACTGGCCGCCGGGCGGCCCACCGCCGGCACCTGCCGGAGCGACGGACAGCCGGCCGCCCCGTCAACTGCGCTGCCCGACGAGGCAGAGAGGAAGGACCCCGCGTGGCAGGATCGGCCGGCCCGGCGATGAGCCGGGAGGAGGTGGACCGTGCGCTGGCCCGGCTGGGCGCCGAGCGCGACGCGGTCGAGTCCGCGCTGCTCGCCCTCCAGGACCACCCGGGCCGCCGGCTGCTGGAGGGCGCCGAGCTGAGCGGGCGCACCGCCGAGCGCTGGTCGGTCGCCGGACAGGGCCTCGGACAGCTGTGGGCCCTGTTCGACCGTTACTCGGAGGCGCTGGCCTCGGCCCGCGCGGTCCGGGCCCGCCGCAACCGGCCCGGCGGCGCCGAACTGGCGCAGCTCACCGAACTGCTCACCGGCCCCGCGGTGACCGTCTCCGGCGGCCGGCTGCCCGAGCCGGCCGGCCTGCTCGGCGGCCCGGTGCGCCTGGCCGAACAGGTCACCCTGGCCGAGCTGATGACCCGGATGAACGGCTGGTACGAGACGGTGCTGGAGGTGGTCGACGCCGCCGACGCGGTGTGGTCCGCACTGCCCGCCCGGATCGACCTGCTGCTGGCCGAGCTGCGCCGGGTGCAGATGCTCGCCGTCTCGGTCGGCGTCCGCCCCGGCGGCCACCCGCTCGCCGACGACCTGGACGCCCTGGCCACCGACCTGACCGCGCTGCGCGACGAGGTACGGGCCGACCCGCTGGCGCTGTGGCGGCCGGTCCGGGTCCCGGCCCAGCGCGGCACGGTGCCCGACGGGACGGCGTTCGCCGCCCCCGGCGGCACGGTGGACACCGGGCGCTTCGACCGGGCCGGGCGGGCACTGGACGACGTCCGGGTCGAGCTGGAGGGGCTGTTGCGGCTGCGCGACGAGTCGCACGAGCGGCTGCAGCAGATCGCCGACCTGCTGCAGCGCGCGGACGCCACGCTGACCGAGGCCCGGCGGGCCCGCGGGGAGGTGCTGGCCAAGATCGCGGCCACCGAGGTGCCGGCCGTGCCCGGGCCGACCTCGGCGCTGCGCGAACGGATCCGGCACGCGGTGGAGTGCCAGCAGACCGGCCAGTGGTACCGGCTCGGTCCGCTGCTGGACGCCCTGGAGGACGCCGCCGCCAAGGAGCTGAACCGGGCCCGGCAGGCACTCACCGAGGTCGCCCAGCCGCTGGCGGTCCGGGCCGAGCTGCGCGGCCGGCTGGAGGCGTACAAGGCGATGGCCGCCCGGCTGGGCCTCGCCGAGGACCCGGAGGTGGTGGAGCGCTTCGAGAAGGCCAGGTGGCTGCTGTGGAGCGCGCCCTGCGACCTGCGGGCGGGCGCGGAGGCGGTGGCGCGGTTCCAGCAGGCGCTGCGGCCGCCGGAGGCCGCCGGCCCGGCGGGCGGGCCGCAGGACGCACGGCCCGGTGGACAGGGATGAGACACGGTCAGGGGGAACGGTTCTGATGGCTGCTGAGGTGTGCACACGGCCGGAGTGCTCCGGCACCGGCGAGATCGACGCCGACGGGTACTGCACCGAGTGCGGGCTCAGCCCGCGCCCGGCCGCCGCACCGGACGGGGCGTGCGGGCGGGACGGCTGCGCCGGCACGATCGACCCGGACGGCTACTGCGACGAGTGCGGCCTGGCCGCGCGGGCCGCCACGGCCGGGCCCGTCGCGGTACCCGCCGCCCGGTCCGGCTCCGGGGTGTCCCGCTCCGGCTCGGTGCGCACGATGTCCGGCCGCTCCCGTTCGCACCGCTCCTCGGCCCGCACCGGCCGCGGCTCCGCCATCTCGGTGCGCAGCTCCGGCGGCACCGGCGGCACCGCCCGGCGCGGCAACCTCGGCGCCGGCCTGGTGGCCGTCCCGCCGGTGCCCGCGCCGGACCCGGCCTCCGCGGTGCTGGCCGACCCCGGGGTGCCCGAGCGCAAGCGCTACTGCAGCAAGTGCGAGAGCCCGGTCGGCCGGGAGAAGGACGGCCGGCCCGGCCGCCCGGACGGCTTCTGCACCAAGTGCGGCACGGCCTACTCGTTCACGCCCAAACTGGTCCGCGGCGACCTCGTCGGCGGCCAGTACGAGGTGCTCGGCTGCCTCGCACACGGCGGCCTGGGCTGGATCTACCTGGCGGTCGACCGCCGGGTGAACGACAAGTGGGTCGTGCTCAAGGGCCTGCTGGACACCGGCGACGAGGACGCGCTGGCGGTCGCGGTCGCCGAACGGCGCTTCCTCGCCGAGGTGGACCACCCGAACATCGTGCGCATCATCAACTTCGTCGAGCACCCGGACACCCGCACCGGCTCCACCGACGGCTACATCGTGATGGAGTACGTCGGCGGCAAGTCCCTCAAGGACATCGCCAACGAGCGCCGCACCCCGGACGGACGGCGCGACCCGCTCCCGGTCGAGCAGGCCATCGCGTACGCGCTGGAGGCGCTGCCCGCACTCGGCTACCTGCACAGCCGCGGCCTGGTCTACTGCGACTTCAAGGTCGACAACGTGATCCAGAGCGAGGACTCGCTCAAGATCATCGACATGGGTGCGGTCCGCCGCTCCGACGACGACGGCCCGATCTACGGCACCGTCGGCTACCAGGCCCCGGAGATCGGCACCGACGGCCCGACCCCCGCCTCCGACCTCTACACGGTGGCCCGCACGCTGGCCGTGCTCACCTTCGACTTCCCGCACTACGCCACCACCCACCGGTACGAGCTGCCCGGCCCGGAGGAGGTGGCCGTCCTCGCCGAGTACGAGTCCTTCTACCGCCTGCTGGTCCGCGCCACCGACCCGGACCCGGCCCGCCGGTTCGGCTCCGCCACCGAGATGGCCGACCAGCTGACCGGCGTCCTGCGCGAGGTGCTCAGCCTCAAGGACGGCCGCCCGCGGCCCGCCGCCTCCACCCTGTTCGGCCCGGAACTGCGCCTGCTGGACAGCGAGCTGACCGAGCAGCCGCTCGATGCGGTGCAGGCCGCGCTGACCCTGCCGGTACCCCGGGTCGACCCCGCCGACCCCGGCGCCGGGTTCCTCGCCGCGCTGACCGCCGGCGGCCCCGCAGAGGTGCTCACCACGCTGCTCGCCGCCCCCGCCCCCTCGGTCGAACTGCGGCTGCGGGCCCTGCGCGCCGAACTCGAACTCGGCGACCCGGCCGCCGCCGGCCGGACCCTGGACGCCCTGGCCACCGAGTACCCCGACGACTGGCGGGTGGTCTGGTACCGCGGCCTGACCGACCTGGCCGCCGGCCGCACCGAGGCGGCCGCCGAGTCCTTCGACGCGCTCTACGACGCCTTCCCCGGCGAGAGCGCGCCCAAGCTGGCCCTCGCCGTCTGCGCCGAACTGCTCGGCCACGGCGAGGACGCCGCCGAGTTCTACCGGCTGGTCGGCGCCACCGACCGCAGCTACGTCAGCGCCGCCTTCGGCCTGGCCCGGGTCCGGCTCGCGGCCGGCGACCGGGACGGCGCGGTGCACGCCCTGGAGACCGTCCCGGAGTCCTCCGCGCACTTCACCGCGGCCCGGATCGGCACCGTCCGGGCCAGGCTGCGCGGCCGCACGGCCGCCGAGCACCTCGGCCCCGAACTGGGCCGCTGCTCCGACCAGCTGGGCGCGCTCACCCTGGACGCCCGGCGCCGCGCCGAACTCGCGGTCGAGGTGCTGGACACCGCCCTGCAGTGGGTACTGGCCGGAAAGGCGGGCGACGGACCGGAGGGCGGACCCGAGGTCCTCGGACATGCCCCCGCGGAACGGGAACTGCGCTTCGCTCTGGAACACTCCTACCGGGTGTTGGCGCGGTTGTCCGACCGGGCCGAAACGAGGATCGAGATGGTGGAGCGGGCGAACCGGGCCCGCCCCCGGACGTGGGTGTGACGCAATGCCGCAGCAGACCAGGTGCCCCAGCTGTGCCGAACCGATGGACCCTCAGGACGCGTTCTGCGGGGCCTGCGGCGCGAACCTGAACGGACCGCCGACCGTGCTCGACGCTCCCGCCGCCGCACCGGCGGCCCACGGGTGCGTCCACTGCGGCGCCGCCGAACTCGCCGCCGACGGCTACTGCGAGGCCTGCGGCAAGGTCCAGCCGCGCCCCCGCGACCACCAGGAACGGGCGCTGACCGGCGTCGCCGGGGTCTCCGACCGCGGCCTGCGCCACCACCGCAACGAGGACGCGTTCGCGGTGGCCGGCACCGCGCTGCCCGACGGCGCACCCGCCGTGATCGCCGTGGTCTGCGACGGCGTCTCCTCCTCGGCGCGCCCCGACGAGGCCTCCGCCACCGCCGTCGACGCCGCCTCCGAGTCCCTGCTGACCGCGCTGGAGCACGGCCAGGACCCGACCCTGGCGATGCGCGGCGCCATCGCCGCCGCGGCCCGCGCCGTGACCGACCTGGCCTACGACGGCACCCCGCCGGAGCGGCCCGGCGGCCACCTCAACGCACCCGCCTGCACCTACGTCAGCGCCGTCTCGGCGGCCGGCGTGGTCACCATCGGCTGGGTCGGCGACACCCGCGCCTACTGGATCCCGGACGACCGCGACGCCGCCGAGCCCTACCGGCTCACCGAGGACGACTCCTGGGCCGCCCGGATGGTCTCCGCCGGGCTGATGGCCGAGGCCGAGGCGTACGCCGACCCGCGGGCGCACGCCATCACCGGCTGGCTCGGCGCCGACGCCGAGGACCTGGACCCGCACACCGTCAGCTTCACCCCGCACGTCCCCGGGGTGGTGCTGATCTGCACCGACGGCCTGTGGAACTACGCCGAGGCCGCCACCGACCTGGCCACCTTCGTCCGCCGCGACGCCCGGACCGAGCCGCTGGCCACCGCCCGGTCGCTGGTGGACTTCGCGGTCGCGGCGGGCGGCCACGACAACATCACCGTCGCGGTGCTGCCGATCACCCCGAAGGCCCGCCCGGAGGAGGCCGAGGAGTACGAGGCCACCATGCTCGACCTGCCGGTCCAGCTGCCGCGGCACGACGACACCCTCCCGGACCTGCCGAGGGTGACGGCCGCCGCCCCGGCCGCCACCGCATCCGCCGCCCCGCCGCCCCCGGGCGCACCGCTCGCCCCGCCGGCCCCGGCCGCCCCGCCGATGCCCGCCTACGCACCCAGCACCGACTGACCACCACTCATCTGACCGCTCGACAGGAGCTCTCAGTCATGGCAAGTCTGTCCAGGCCCACCGCACCCCGGTTCGACGTCGACATCTTCCAGAACGAGTACCTCGCCGAGGGCGCCCGGGAGGTCAACGCGATCGTCACGGTGACCGCCACCGGCGGCGGCACCTCGGGCGGGCGCCCGCTGACGCCCGGCGACGGACCCGCCGCCGGCGTGGTGCTGATGGTCGACTGCTCCGGCTCGATGGACTACCCGGCGGCCAAGGCCAAGAACGCCCGCGAGGCCACCGCCGCCGCGATCGACACCCTGCGCGACGGCGTCGCCTTCGCGGTGGTCGCCGGCACCCACGAGGCCACCGAGGTCTACCCCGGCGACGGCACCCTAGCGGAGGCCGGACCGCACACCCGGCAGGAGGCCAAGCTGGCACTGCGCAAGCTCAAGGCGGCCGGCGGCACCGCCATCGGCACCTGGCTGACCAAGGCCCACGCGCTCTTCACCAGCCGCCCCGACCTCGCCATCCGGCACGCCATCCTGCTCACCGACGGCCGCAACGAGCACGAGAAGCCCGCCGAACTGCAGCGCGCCCTCGACCTCGCCACCGGGTACTTCACCGCCGACTGCCGCGGCGTCGGCACCGACTGGGAGGTCGCCGAGCTGCGCCGGATCTCCTCCGCGCTGCTCGGCACGGTGGACATCGTCGCGGAGCCGAACGGCCTGGCCGACGACTTCCGGGCGATGATGTCCACCGCCATGGGCAAGCAGGTCGCCGACGTCGCCCTGCGGGTCTGGACCCCCGCCAACGCGGTGCTCAAGTACGTCAAGCAGGTCGCCCCCAGCGTGGAGGACCTCACCGGCCGGCGGACCGAGGCGGGCCCGCGGGCCGGCGACTACCCGACCGGCTCCTGGGGCGACGAGAGCCGCGACTACCACGTCTGCATCGAGGTCCCGGCCGCCGCGGTCGGCAACGAGATGCTCGCCGCCCGGATCAGCCTGGTCCTGCCCCGGCCCGGCGAGGCCACGCCCGAGGTGCTGTCCCAGGGCCTGGTCAAGGCCGTCTGGACGGACGACCTGGCCTCCTCCACCCGGATCAACTCCCAGGTCGCGCACTACACCGGCCAGGCCGAGCTGGCCGACTCCATCCAGGAGGGCCTGGCCGCCCACCGCGCCGGGGACGTCGACCGGGCCACCGCCAAGCTGGGCGCCGCCGTCCGGCTGGCGCACCGGACGGGGAACGAGGGAACCCTGAAGCTGCTCCAGAAGGTCGTCGACGTCGTCGACGCGAAGGAAGGTACCGTTCGGTTCCGCAAGGATGTGAGCGAGGCCGATTCGATGACACTCGAGACCCGGTCGACCAAGACCGTCCGGGTGAAGAAATAATCGACCGACCGAGACCTGACCGGCCACCGCCCGGGGCCGACCAGCTGGACAAGTGGGGGAACTGATGCCGATCTGCCCTAGGGGCCATGAGTCGCAGGCCGAGGACTGGTGCGACTTCTGCGGCTTCCCGATGACTCCGCCGCCCGGCCTGGCCGTCCCCGGCAGCCCGGCCGGGTCCGGGTCGTTCGCCGGCCCGCCCGGCCCGCCGCCGGCCCCGGCCGCCCCCGCGGGCCCGTACGGCGCCCCGCCACCGCCGCCGCCACCGCCGCCCGGGCAGCCGTACGGCTCGCCGACCATGGTCTCGCCGTCCCCGGCCGGGCCCGACTTCACCGCGGACCTGGTGACCTGCCCGATCTGCCGGACCCCGCAGACCGGGCGGTACTGCGAGGAGTGCGGCTACGACTACCAGCTGCCCGCCGCCGGCCGGCCGCAGGCCCCGTCGCACCCGCAGGCCGGGCCCGCCGCTCCCCCGCCGCCGTCCCCGCCCGCACCGCCGCACCACCTGCACCAGCCGCCTCAGCACTCCCAGCAGGCACAGCACTCACAGCACTCCCAGCAGCAGGCTCCCCAGCCCCCGCAGCACCCGGCGGAGCCGGGCAGCCGTCCGGGCTACGGCTACCCGCCGCCGGCCTACGGACAGCAGCCCTACGAGCAGCCGTTCCAGCAGCCGGTCCAGCAGCCGTACGAGCAGCCCTACGAGCGGGGCGGCTACGAGCGCCGCGGTCCCGAGCGCGGCGGCTACGAGCCGGGGCGCCCCGCCGAGCCCGGCGGCTACGAGCCCGGTGGCTTCGAGCAGGGCGGTTTCGAGCAGGGCGGCTACGAGCCGCAGCCGTTCGAGCCGCAGTCGTTCGAGCCGCAGTCGTTCGAGAAGGCCCCGCCGCCGCCCCCGGCACCCTCCCGGCCCTCGGCGCCAGCCCAGCCCTCGCAGCCGTTCCCGGACCAGGACGGCTACGAGCGCAGCGGACCGGTCTACGCCCAGCCCGGTGACGACCTCGGCACCTCGTTCCGGCTCGCCCCGCCCGGCGACGGCGCTCCGGGCCGGACGCCGGGCCAGGCCCCGCCCGCGGCGCCGGTGCGCACCAACTGGATCGCGGTGGTGAGCGCCGACCGCGAGTACTTCACCGACATGATGATCCGCAGCGGCCCCGAGGCGGCCGGGCTGTTCTTCCCGCCGTACTGCCCCGACCGGCGGATCCCGCTGACCGGCCGCGGCCAGCTGCGGATCGGCCGGCGCAGCCAGCACCGCGGCACCGTCCCGGAGATCGACCTGTCGGTCGCCCCGGAGGACCCGGGCGCCTCGCACAACCACGCCATGCTCGCCGAGCAGGCGGACGGCAGCTGGGTGCTGGTCGACCAGGACTCCACCAACGGCACCACCGTCAACGGCAGTCCCGACCCGGTGCCCCCGCACACCGCGATCCCGCTGAACGACGGCGACCGGATCCACATCGGCGCCTGGACCACCATCACGGTGCACCGCAGCGCCTGAACCGGCTGTCCCGGCCCCGGCGGAGCCCTCCGGCTCCACCGGGGCCGCGGGTTTTTCTCATGCTTTGCTCAAGCACCTGTCAAGATCTCCACACCTGGCCCTAGGGTCTGGAGTCATGACTGAAGCAATATCCGCTGACGGGATCCGGAAGCGGTACGGGGATGTCCAGGCCGTCGACGGAGTGTCACTCTCCGTCGCGACTGGCGAGTTCTACGGCATTCTCGGCCCGAACGGGGCCGGCAAGACCACCACACTGGAGATCCTGGAAGGGATCCGCGAGCCGGACGAGGGACGGGTCGAGCTGCTAGGCCTCGCACCCTGGCCGCGCAACACCGCGCTGCTGCCCAGGATCGGCGTGCAGTTCCAGGCCTCGGCCTTCTTCGTGAAGCTGACGGCCCGTGAGACCATCCGCACCTTCGCCTCCTTCTACGGCATCGGGCCCAAGCGCGCCGACGCCATGCTGGAGCGGGTCGGCCTGACCGACTCGGCCGGGGTGCTCACCGACAAGATGTCCGGCGGCCAGGCGCAGCGCCTGTCCATCGCCTGCGCCCTCGTCCACGATCCCGAACTGGTGTTCCTGGACGAGCCCACCACCGGCCTCGACCCGCAGGCCCGCCGCAACCTCTGGGACCTGCTGCGCGACATCAACGCCGAGGGCCGCACCGTGGTGCTCACCACCCACTACCTGGACGAGGCCGAGGTGCTCTGCGACCGGGTCTCGGTGATGGACCACGGCAAGGTGCTGAAGACCGGCACCCCGGCCGCGCTGGTGCGCGAGATCGACGACACCGTCCGGGTCGGCGTCGAGTCCGGACAGCTCACCGCCGCGCGGGCGCGCGAACTGTTCGCCGCCGCCGGGGCCGAGATCACCGGGCTGGAGGACGACGGCGCGACCCTCTCGCTCTCCACCCGGCTGCCCGCGCCGGTGCTCTCGGTGCTGGCCGAGCAGAACGCCCTGCGCGGCCTGGAAGTGCGCGGAGCCACCCTGGAGGACGTCTTCCTCCAGCTGACCGGACGGGAGTACCGCGCATGAGCACCACCTCCACCCCCGTACGCCGGCCGGAGTCCGGCAGCGAGAGCGCCGGGACCGAACGGGTCAGCGCCTTCGCCGGCCTGACCCGGGTGATGCTGCTCGGCTTCGTCCGCGACCGCGGCGCGCTGTTCTTCGTGCTGCTGATGCCGCTGATGTTCCTGCTGATGTTCGGCGCGCTGTTCAAGAACACCGGCGCCCCGCACGTGAAGGTGGCCGAGGTCGGCCAGGTCCGGGTCCTCGACTCGGTACAGGGCGAGGGCCGGGCCGAGCTCGAGAAGGTCCTCACCATCAGCCGGGCGGACGACGAGAAGTCCGCACTGGAGAAGCTCCGCAAGGGCGACCTCGACGGCGTGCTCAGCGAGGGCGCCGACGGCACGGTCAACCTCCGCTACAGCGCCACCGACCAGGTCAAGGCCGGCAGCGTCCAGGGCATCGTCAACTCGCTGGTGCAGGGCGCCAACCAGGCGGCCTCCGGGAAGGCTCCGGTCTTCACCCTGGTGCCCAGCCAGGTCGAGGACGAGTCGCTGAAGCCGATCCAGTACCTGACGCCGGGCCTGCTCGGCTGGGCGATCGCCACCGGCGCGGTCTACGGCGCCTCGTTCACCCTGGTGAGCTGGCGCAAGAAGCGGGTGCTGCGGCGGCTGCGGCTGGCCCCGGTCTCGCCGGGCACCGTGGTCGGCGCCCGGGTGGCGGTCAGCCTGGCGATCGCCCTCGCCCAGACCGCGATCTTCCTCGCGGTGGCCACCACGCCGTTCTTCGGGCTGAAGCTCACCGGCAACTGGTGGCTGGTGGTGCCGCTGGTGCTGTGCGCGACCATCGCCTTCATGTCGATCGGCCTGGTCACCGGCGCCGCCGCCAAGAGCGAGGAGGCGGCCAACGGCATCAACCAGATGATCATCCTGCCGATGTCGTTCCTCGGCGGCGCGTTCATCCCGCTCGACGGCGCCCCTGGCTGGCTCACGACCGTGTCCCACTTCCTGCCGCTGCGCTACCTGGTGACCTCCGCGCAGGCGGTGCTCAGCCGGGGCGGCGGCGTGATGGACGTCCTGCCGTCGATGGGCGGACTGCTCGCCTTCTCCGCCGTGATGTGCGCCATCGCGTGGCGCTTCTTCAACTGGGACGACGCGTAACGGGCCGTCCCGCCGCTCCCTCCCGAGGGACCCCGCCCGGGGGTCGTACGCCGGAAGTCCCGGTGTACGGCCCCCGGGGCCGTCTGGGACCATGGTCGGGTGAACGAGATCCGGCGCGAGACGCTCAGCGAGGAGACCTTCTACCAGGCGGTCGGCGGGGAGCAGACCTTCCGGCTGCTGGTCCACCGCTTCTACCAGGGCGTCGCCCAGGACGAACTGCTGCGGCCGATGTACCCGGAGGAGGACCTCGGGCCGGCCGAGGAGCGCTTCGCGCTGTTCCTGATGCAGTACTGGGGCGGCCCGCGCACCTACAGCGAGCAGCGCGGCCACCCGCGGCTGCGGATGCGCCACGCACCGTTCGCCGTCGACCGGGCCGCCCACGACGCGTGGCTGGGGCACATGCGGACGGCGCTCGACTCGCTGGAGCTGCCCGCCGAGGCCGAGCGGCAGCTGTGGGACTACCTGACCTACGCCGCCGCGTCGATGATCAACACGGCCGGCTGACCCAGGCCGGCGAGCGGCCGCCGTCCGCGGCCGCGCTCAGATCAGCGGGCTGAGGCCCAGCCCGGCACCGGGTGCGGCCGCCCGCCGCACCGCGACCGAACCCGCCGGGGCGCTCAACCGCAGCCAGCTGCCCGCCCGGTGCACCGTGAGCGGTGCGCCGGGCTTCAGGAAACCGATCACATAGGCCGCGTGCGCCGCCCGCAGCGGCAGCTCCGGCGCCGCACCGAGCGGCCGGGTCCAGATCTCGTCGGCCAGCTGGTCCAGCACCTGCCGGGTCCGGTGGTGCGCCGGAACCTGCTCGCTGCGCTCCTTGAACTCCCGTACCGCAGCCATCAGTTCGGGGTACACCAGGTGCGCGGACGGCTCCCCGGCCGGCTGCCAGCCGGTCCGCGGCGGAAGCAGACCCGCCCAGGCCGGGCCGGTCACCGGCGCCGGCACGGCGAACGAGCCGTCCGTCTCGTCCACCAGGTCCAGCAGCAGGCCCGCCGACACCGTCACGTCGACCGGGGTGTCCAGCTCCGCCAGCCGTGCCGTACGGATGGCGAGCACGCCCGAGCCGCCCAGCGGCAGCCGTCCGAACACCGCCAGCACACCCTCGCCGCCGGCCCCGCCCACCGCGGCCACCGCCTGCAGACGGACGGCGGCCGCCCGGTCGAAGCGCAGCAGCCGGACCAGGAAGGCGGCCAGGTCGGCGGCCTCACCGGTGTCGACGAGTCTCAGGCGGGTGGTGGTGGTCAACGCAGGTCAGCTCACTCGGATCGCGGGGTGCTCGGTGCGCACGGGGTGCTCGGTCCGCGCGGGGGTCTGGCGGCCGGACGCGGAACCGGTGCGACGCTCCGGCCGTGGAGCCGGCCCGCACACCGATACGCGCATCAGACGGCCGCGACGGCCCTGGCGGTACCGGCCGCCTCGCCCTGGACGCCCCGGCCGGCCGGGACGCGCTCGCCGGCCCGGACCTGCCGCGCATCACCGGCGCTGCCGGTGCTGTCGGCGCTGTCGCCCTGGTCGGCGTCGTCGGTGTAGCGGCTGAGGAACTCGCGCTCCACCGCGCTGATCCGCCGCGGCCGGCCCTCGGCCAGGTTGTACGGGACGACGACGGTCGAGGCCTTGACGTACACCGTCTCGGCGCCGTCCTCGGCGACGTCCTTGATCTCGTACGCGACCGTCAGCGAGGCACCGCCGATCTGGGTCACCCAGGTCTCCACCGTCACCGGAGCGGCCCGGTGGGTCAGCGGCCGCTTGTAGTCGATCTCGTGCCGGGCCACCACGGAGCCGCCCGCGAACTCACCCGCACCGGCCTCGGCGGCCCGGTGGAACATGAAGTCGATCCGCGCCTCCTCCAGGTAGCGCAGGAAGACCACGTTGTTCACGTGGCCGAAGGCGTCCATGTCGGACCACCTCATGGGGCAGGCGTAGATGTGGCGGGCCACGGTGAATCTCCTCCGATCGAAGGGCCGGCGACCGGCCCCGTCTGCCGTCCGCACAGCCTCGCGGCTCACGGGCGGCCGCCCGGCAGGGCGCCGCACGGGCAGCATGCCGGGCCGTTGTTGCGTCGGCGTTGCCGCCGGCCGTCCGGATCCCGACGGCCGGCGGGCCGGCGGTCTAGCCCCCGGGCAGCGTCTTGTAGGTGGGCCGGTGCGGGCCGGGGGCGGCG
>NZ_JBEZIR010000075.1:0-42728 GCF_040651175.1 Kitasatospora sp. NPDC048540 | reverse complement strand
TCGCGGTCCGCGGCGGCATCCTGGACGTCTTCCCGCCGACCGAGGAGCACCCGCTGCGGGTGGAGTTCTGGGGCGACGACGTCGAGGAGATCCGGCACCGGGACCGCCGGGGCCGCCAGGCGTACCTGCTCGACCACGTCCAGGCGGCGCGGGTACGCCGGGTCGGTGCCGACCACGATCGCTCTGCGCTCGCCCAGCGCGGCGCCGAGCTCCAGCAGCGCGATCGGCTGGACCTGCTCCGCGCAGAACCAGAACAGCGTCAGGTCGGCCCGGTGCAGGTACCGGTGCTCCCACGCGATCTGGCGCGGCCCCTCGGCCGGGTCACCGACCGGGAAGTCGGCCCGGCGCGGGTTGAACACGGCCAGATCGGCGGCGAGGAGTTCCTCGGCGGCATCCGCCTGCCAGTCGGGGCAGCCGGTGATCCCACCCGCCAGGAACACGGCCGGCGGCCCGTCCGGGTCCGGGAGGTGGTCGGCGGGGGCTTCGAGGTAGTGCGTCGTCATTGAGCCACCATCCTGCCCGGCGGTGTCCCGGGGAGCCGCCTTCGCGCAATTCCCCCGCATCGGCGCCGGGCACCGCCCGCATCCGTTCCGCTCCCCGCCGCGAACCCCGTGCATCGGGGGTGTGGAGACCGGCCCGACCCGATAGCGTGATCATGGACGGGCCCACCGAGGTGGCGTCCGGCCGGAAGGAGAGCGGAACGAGAGGGGACCAGGTGCACGATGAGGCACCAGGGGCTGAACCCGACCGTGCGGCAGCCGTAGGAGCTGTGGGAGCCGTGGCCGCCGCGACCGAGGCCGGTCTGGAGCTGCTGTCCGCCGTCCTCGACGGCACACCCGCCGGCATCGCGGTCGCCGACGCCCGCCTCCACTGGCTCCACGCCAACCCCGCCTTCGAGCGCGCCACCGGCGTACGGGCCGAGGAGCTGTCCGGCCGCCCGGTCGCGGCCTCCGCGCTCGCGGCCGCCGGACCGGCCGCGGCCCGGGCGCTGGCCGACGAGCGGGGCGGCGAGACCGTCAGCGACCCACTGCCCCCGACCGCGCTGCGGCAGCCCGGCCTGCGTCTGTCGTGCCGGCGCATCGACCTCGGGGGCCGTCCCGCCGGGGTGGTCGCCACCCTGCTCGGGGCCGGGGCCGAGACCGGGACGGGCGCTGCGACCCGGGAGCCGGACGCCGCCACCGTACGGCTGGCGGTGGCCAGGGCGGCCGACGAGGAGATCGGCACCACGCTCGACGCCGACACCACCTGCGTCGAACTCGCGGAGTTCGCGATCCGCCACGGTCTGGCCGACATCGCCGCCGTCGACCTCCTGCCGGGCGGCCACGGCGCGTCCGGGGCCGGGGGCCGGATACGGCTGCACCGCGCCGCGCTGACGGCCGACACCCGGCGCGGGGCCGTCACCGCGCCGTTGGCCCAGCCCGGCGAGAACGTCCGCCACCGGCCCGGCTCCCCCACCGCCGAGGCGCTCGCCACCGGCCGGGCGGTCACCCTCGTCCTGCTCCCCGTTGCCCCTGCGCAGGCCGGCGCGGCGGGCGCCCCGCGGGGCGCCGATCCGGCGGCCTTCCGGGCCGCGGGCGCGGAGCGTCTGATGGTGGTACCGCTGCTCGCGCGCGGCCGCACCCTCGGGGTCCTGCACCTGGCCAGGCTCCCCGGCCCGGGGCGGCCCACCGAACCGGTCCCCGGCCTCGGACTCGACGGCGGCCCCGACGGCGGCCCGCCCGCCGTGCTCGGCGATCTGGCCGGCCATGCGGCGCTCGCCATCGACAACGCGCAGCGCTACACCAGGTCCCAGCACGTCGCCCTCGACCTGCAGCGCGCCCTGCTGGCCGAGCCGGCCAACCCGCACCCCAACCTGCAACTCGCCACCCGCTACCGGCCGTCGGGCAGTCACACCGTCGTCGGCGGCGACTGGTACGAGACCGTCCGGCTGCCGTTCGGCCGCACGCTGCTGGTCATCGGCGACGTCATGGGCCACGGGGTCGAGGCCGCCGTCGACATGAGCACCTACCGTTCGATGCTGCGCTACACGGCGGGGATGGACCTACCACCGCACCGGATCCTGCGCCAGCTCGACACGCTCATCTCCGAGAACGAGTCGGCCCGGCCCGCCACCTGCCTGCTCGCCCTCGCCGACCCGGCCCGTCACCGCTGGACCTTCGCCAACGCCGGACACCTGCCGCCCGCCCTGATCTCCCCGGACCGGCCGACCGAACTGGTCCAGCTGCCCACCGGTCCCCCGCTGGGCACCGGGCTGTCCGACTACGAGCAGGCCCGCCGCCCGCTCACCGCCGACCAGACCCTGCTGCTCTACACGGACGGCCTGGTCGAGCGCCGCGGCGAGGACATCGACACCTCCCTCGCCCGCCTCGCCGCCCTCCCGCTGCCCGCCACCGGTGACCTGGAGGAGCTCCTGGACACCGTGCTGCACTCGCTGGCCGCCCACCCCGCCGAGGACGACACCGCCCTGCTGGCGGCCCGCCCCCGCACCCGCTGACCCCGGGCGGCCGTACGGAGGCCCGTTCGGAGGCCCGGCCGGTGGCCTGTCCCGCTCCGAGTCCCGGCTCCAGCTCCAGCTCCGGTTGCCGCAGTCCCGCCCCGCGCGGTTTAATAAATGAACGTTCATTTACTAATCCGGGAGGACACGGTGGCCGGACGCCCCCGAGGGGTCGAGGACGCCGCGATCCTGCGGGCTACGGCCGAGGTGATGGGCCGGGTCGGTCCGGCAGGGCTGACCCTGGCGGCGGTGGCCCGGAAGGTCGGGCTGGTGCCCGGCACGCTCGTCCAGCGGTTCGGGTCCAAGCGAGGGCTGCTGCTGGCGCTCGCCGAACGGTCCGTACAGGAGGCCGACACGCTGCCGCAGCGGGTCCGGGAGCGGCACGGCTCGGCGCTCGACGCGCTGGCGGCCCTGGTGGCGGAGTCGATGGCGCCGATGACCACCCCCGAGCGCTTCGCCAACCACCTGGCCTTCCTGTGCCTGGACCTGACCGACCCCGAACTCCACCGGCACGCCCTCGCCGTCCACCGGGCACAGGGCCGGGCCATCGGCGCCCTGCTCGCCGAGGCCGTCACCACCGGCGAACTGCGGCCCGGGACGGACCTCGCCGCGCTGACCGGCTCCGTACAGGCGGCCACCGCGGGCGCGGGTCTGGCCTGGGCGCTGGAACGCCACGGCACCCTCGCGCAGCGGGTCCGGCGGGAGCTCGACACCGTCCTGGCCCCGCACCTGACACCCGGCCCGCACCCGGCAGCCGACCCGACGCACCCTCACCACCGGAACCCGGAGGAACCATGACCGACGACAACCGCCCCCTTGCCGGCCGGGTGGCCCTGGTCGCGGGCGGCACCCGCGGCGGCGGCCGCGGCATCGCCGTGGAACTCGGCGCCGCCGGCGCGACGGTGTACGTCACCGGGCGCAGCAGCGGCGCGCTGCGCTCCGAACTCGGCCGGCCCGAGACCGTCGAGGAGACCGCCGCACTGGTCTCGGCGGCGGGCGGCACCGGCATCGCGGTCCGCTGCGACCACAGCAGCCCGGCTGAGGTCGAGGCGCTGGTCGGCCGGATCGCCGCCGATCAGGACGGCCGGCTGGACGTGCTGGTGAACTCGGTCTGGGGTGGTGATCCGCTGACCGACTGGGAACACCCGCTGTGGGAGCAGGACCTGGAGACCGGCCTGCGGCTGCTGCGGCAGGCGGTGGAGACCCATGTGATCACCAGCCGGTTCGCCCTTCCGCTGCTGGTGGCGCGGCGGAGCGGTCTGGTCGTCGAGGTGACGGACGGCAACACGGCTCGCTACCGGGGCTCGTTCTTCTACGACCTCGCGAAGTCGGCGGTGATCCGGCTCGCCGTCGCGCAGGCCGCCGAGCTGCGGCCGTTCGGGGTGGCGGCGGTGGCGCTGACCCCGGGGTTCCTGCGTTCGGAGGCGATGCTGGAGCACTTCGGTGTCACCGAGGCCACCTGGCGGGACGGGATCGCCGCGGATCCGGACTTCGCCCATTCGGAGTCCCCCGCCTATCTGGGCCGGGCGGTCGCGGCGCTGGCCGCGGACCCCGAGGTGATGGCCAGGACCGGCCGCGCGCTGGCCACTTGGGGCCTGTACCGGGAGTACGGGTTCACCGATGCGGACGGCTCGCAGCCGGACTTCGCCGCGCACTGGGCCGAGGCGCTGGAGGACCGGCACGGCCCGCTCGGGGAGCCGCTCTGACGGTCGCCGGCCCACCCCCACCCCTGTCCTGCCCGCGCTCCGGCCCTCACCCTTTCGGGCGAAAGCGGGCGGCCGCCGCTCCGCCGTCCGGGGAGCCCGCCGGCCCTGTCCGTGGCGGCCCCGGCGCACCAACTGCCACCCTCCGAGGCCCGGTTCGCGCCACCGCGGGGTCGACGCCGCGCCCCCGCGGCTTCGCTAGGGTCCGAGTCCTCCGTACCGCAAGGACCGGCCGAAGGGGTGTGCCGTGGGCGATGTGATGTGGGTTCGGCCGGACGAGCTGGCGGCGTCGGCGCGGGTGGCGGACGCGCTCGCCGAGGAGTTCCGGGCGCCGGCCGAGGGTGCCGTCGCGGCGAGCCGGGCGGCGGCCGCGCCGCTGGCCGCGTGGTCCGTCGGAGGTGCGCTGGAACGGATGGCGGACGGTTGGGCGCCCGCCCTGGACGGCCTGCGGCAGCGGTTCTGCGAGACCGCCGCGAACCTGGACCGCGCCGCCCGGCAGCACCGCGGTACCGACCGTGCGGTGGCCGGGGAGTTCCTGCGGGCCGGCCGGTGAACGCGCTCTTCCCGCAGCTGCGGTCCTTCGACCCGGACGGTGTGCGGGAGGCCGCGCAGGCCTGGCGGCGGCTGTCGGCCCACGGCGACGCCGCCGGCTCCCGGCACCGTACCCAGGTCAACGGTCCGCTGCGGCAGAGCTGGTCGGGGCGCGACGCGGACGCCGCGTTCTACGCGATGGAGCAGAGCGAGGAGTTCCTCGACGTCCTGCGGGTCGAGTGCGAGGCCGCCGCGCTCACCCTGGACACCGTCGCCGAGCGGATGGACCAGGCCAGGACCGATCTGCTCAACGCGCTGCGCCGGGCCGACGAGTGGGACCTGCCGGTCACCGGTGACGGCCTGGTGGGCCTGCCGTCCGCCGAGCCCGGCGACCGGCACGACCCGGACGCCCGGGAGCGGTGGCAACGGCTCGGGGTGCTGCGCGGCCAGGTCCAGCAGCGGATCGACGCGGCGCTCGCCGCCGCCCGCGAGGCCAGCGACCGGGGTGCCCGCGCGCTCGAAGGGCTGGAGGGCGGCATCCTCACCCGGCCCGGGGTGTTCGGCCGGGCGGCCGAGGCCGCGCGGGATGCCGGGGAGGTGTTCGCGGCGCTCGGCCTGGGCGAGTACCTGCCCGGCAACACGGATCCGCAGCGGTCCGCCGACTGGTGGCGGTCGCTGACGCCCGAGCAGCAGCGCGCCCACCTGGCCCTGCACCCCGCCGAGGTGGGCCAGCTCGACGGCCTGCCCGCCGCCGTCCGCGACCGGGCCAACCGGCTGGTCCTGGAGCAGCAGTTGGACGCCCTCAGGGCGGGGAGCCCGCGCGGCTCGGGCCTGACGTACGGGCAGTACGACGAGCGGCAGAACGCCCTGCGGGTGCTGAAGGAGCGTCTCGACCGCCGAGACGGCGGCCCGTCGGCGCAGCGGCTGTTCCTGCTGGGCCTGGAACCGGCCGGGGACGGGCGGGCGATCGTCGCGCTGGGCGACCCTGACACCGCGCAGCACACCGCCGTGCTGGTGCCGGGCACGGGCACCACGCTGGCCCGGATGCCGGGACAGCTGGAGCGGATCGGCCGGCTGCAGCAGGCGGCATGCGCGGTGGCGCCCGGCCGGAGCGTGTCGGTGATCTCCTGGCTGGGGTACGACGCGCCCGAGATCCCGCCGGAGAGCCTGGGGGTCGCCGGCCGCGGCCGGGCCGAGGACGGCGCCGAGGCGATGCGGCGCTTCACCCGGGGCACCCGGGTGGCGCAGGGCGGCAACCGCAGCCATCTGACGGTGATCGGGCACAGTTACGGCACCACCGCCGTCGGGGCCGCCGCCGCGGGCGGCGAGGGCCTGGACGCCGACGACCTGGTGGCCATCGCCAGCCCCGGGATGACCACCGCCCACGCCTCGGACCTGCACGCGGCTCCCGGGCACGTCTGGGTCGGTGCCGCCGGGAACGATCCGATCCGGCTGGCCGCCGGGCGGACCCTCGGGGCGGATCCGATGGCGGCGCCCTTCGGTGGCACGGTGATCGCCACCGACACGTCCGGGCACAGCGGTTACTGGGATCCGGACAGTCAGAGCCTGCTCAACCAGGGCCGCATCATCGCCGGCAAGCAGCCGGCGACGGTGGCGGGTTAGCCGCTGCGGCGGTCCCGTCCCGGTCCGGTCGTTCCGTCGCGGCCGCGCCCGCTGCTGCCGCGTTCCCATCTCCTCGGAGGCCGTATGTCCCACCCCGCCCCGCCGGCCGGCCCGTTCGAGCCGTTGCCGGTGATGGACCGTCAGGATGCCGCCGGCTGGGCCAGGCAACTGACCGAGTACCTGGCCCGGTCGGCGGGCGTGGCGCTGGCCCCGGGGTCGGCGGGCCCGTCGTTCCGGCCGTGTGTCGGCCGGGGCGGTGAGGTGGCGGCCGACGGCCGGTACACGCTGTCGTACGCGGTGTACAGCGATGTCCCGGCGGCCCGGCATCCGGAGGTCGTCCGCAGGATCCGGGCCGCCCTGGAGCAGGAGGGGTTCGAGGTCGGCGGCTACCGGGAGACGCTGGCGGGCCGTCCCGATGCACTGCTCGACGCCTTCCGGGCCGAGGGCCGCTACCTGGTCGGCGTGGAGTCGACGGTCGGCGCCGGGCGGCTGCTGTTCCGGGTCGTCACCCGGTGTCTGATGCCCCCGGCGCCGGGGTCCGGCTGACGGTCCGCCGGGGTCAGCCCCGGCCGGTGGAGCCGTTGGCCTCCGCGACCGCGCCGGGGCGCCCGCCGCTGCCGGGCGCAGCGGGGGCGCCGGCCGGCGGGTCGAGCGGCACGCCGTTGGAGCGCAGCACCTCCCGGACGTCCAGGATCAGCGGGAACACCTCGTGGTTGCGGTCCTCGCCCTGCTCGTCCCAGGCCCGCTGTTCGGCCTCGACGGCCATCCGGTCCTGGGCGAAGACGCGTTCCGTGAAGCGCCGGATGAGCGGCCACGCCAGGTGGAGCACGCCGGGGACCGGCGGCTTCGCGATCATCAGCAGGCCGTAGGCGTGGTTGGTGCGCTGCTCGGCGTCCTCGGGCACGTAGGCCGCCCAGAGCGAGAACGCCGGGAGCTCGGCGCCCTCGGGCACGTCCCGCAGCGTCTGGTACGGGTACTCGGTGCGGATGGTGACCACGTCGGGCCGGTCCTTGCCGCCGATCCCCTCGGCGGACAGCAGACCGGCGCCGCGGTCCTTCCTCCCCCCGGCGGGGACGAACAGGTAGCGGGCCTCGACGAACCGCGGGCCGCTCTCGTACCCCAGCAGTTCGGGCTGGATCCGGCCCAGCACGCCGCGGTGCAGGAACTGGTGGTTCATGTCGAGCAGGTTCTCGTGCATGAACGAGTAGTGGCACCGCACGGTGCGGGAGAAGGTCATGGTCCGGTGGGACGCGGCGGCGAACTCCGGCAGTACCGGGAACGGCGCCGACTCGGCCTTGTCCGGATCGCCGGGGAAGACGAACACCAGGCCGTACGCCTCCCGGACCGGATAGCTCGCGACCCCGCGCGGCGGCCGCTCGCACCCCTTGGGCAGGTACGGGATCTGCGAGATGTGGCCGTTCCCGCGGTAGGCCCAGGCGTGGTAGCAGCAGCGCAGCGCGTCGCCCTCCACCACGCCCATGCTCAGCGGGACCTGGCGGTGCGCGCAGCGGTCCTCCAGGGCGTACACCCGTCCGCTCCGGCCGCGGTACAGGGCGATCCGCTCGCCGGCGAAGACGGCGGCGAAGGTCCGCTCCTTCGGCACGTTCCGGGACCGGGCAACCGGGTACCAGTGGTCCCTGTTGATCCCGATCCGCCGCAGGTCGGCGACGGCCGCGCGACGGTCGGCCGCCGGCCGGTCGGTGCTGTGACGGTCCGTTCCGGGTCGGGCGTCGGTCATGTGCTGCTCCCTTGCGCTCGGGCCGGGAGGGCGCGGCCGCCGGGGCGTCGGGCTTCCGGGGGTTACGCGTCCCACGCCGAGCCGCCTCGGCGGCATCGCGTCCGGCGTCCCGGAGGCCGGGGCTGGACCGCCGGCCGCGGCAGGACTCCACTTCCCCACGGTGGACGCGGGCAGCTGAATCGGCAACCGCGGCGGGCCCGGGCCCGGTCGGGGCCGGTCAGCCCGCGCAGACGCTGAGGCCGAGGCGTCGGGCGTCACCGTCCGCCTCGACGTCGACCAGGATGCTGCTCCCGTCCTCGAGGCGCAGGGTGAAGACCGGATCGAGCGCCATCAGGAAGGCGAACCCTTCCCGCTCGTCCTCCGTCAGCGCGGCGGGGAGTGCCGCCGCGCAGGTCCAACCGCCCTCGTCCACGCGGATGTCGAGGTCCACCTCGTACCCGCCGAGGCAGGTCGAGCGGTTGGCCCACCATTCGAGGGTCCCGGTGCCGTGGTAGGTGTCCATCACGCGAGTATCTCCCGGTCCGTGGGCCTCAGGTGGCGCGTTCGCGGAGCAGGGCGAGGGCGTCGGCGGCGCCTGTGAGCACCGAGATGTGACCGTCCTCGGGGGTGAGCCGCAGTTCGGCGCCGGGGCAGTGGCGTGCCAGCCACTCGCTGTGCGAGGCGGGCACCACCCGGTCGCGGCCGCCGTGCAGCAGGATCGGGGCCGTCACCCGGGCCGGGTCGAAGCCCCACGGGCGGACGTAGGCCAGGTCGTCGTCGATCAGCCCGCCGGGGCCGGCTGCCACGGCCGGGCCGACGACCTTCCCGAACCAGGACCACGGGCCGGCCAGCGCGGCGAGGTCGGCCGGGGTGAACTCCGGGTCGTACTCGGCTCCGGAGGCTTCGTGCCGCTCCTTCGCCTCCCGGCCGGCGGCCGCGGCGCGCAGCGAGGCGACGCCGGAGTCCGTCATCCCGGCGTACCAGTCCAGGGCGTCGGCGTCGTACGGCGCCAGCGAGGCGATGGCGACCGTGCCGACCACCCGGTCGGGCAGCAGCGCGGCGCAGGCCAGGGCGTGCGGCGCGCCGCCGGAGTGGCCCACCACGGCGAACCGTTCGATGCACAGGGCATCGGCGACGGCCGCGGCGCAGGCGGCGCCGGAGGCGATGTCCCGGCCGGGTGCGGGCGCCGATCCGCCGTACCCGGGCCGGTCGTAGGACACCCAGCGCAGCCCGAGCCGGTCGGCGGCGGCGAACAGCGGCTCGGGCGGTGCGCCGACGTTCGGGGTGCCGTGGTGCCAGATCACGGGCAACCGTCCGCCGCGGCCGGGTCCGGTGTCGTACAGGTGCAGGGTGCGGCCGCCGCCGAGGTCGAGCTCGAACTCCGTGGTCATGGTGGAGAGGGTAGGGCGTGCCACCGACAGCCCGCGGCCGGGCACGGCGGGGGTGTCACCGCGGTACGTGCTGCGCCGGTCCGGTGTCCGGCTGCTGGTGGCGGTGGCGCCAGTACGGGTTGTCGTGCGGCAGCTTGGTGCTGACCCGGCCGTACATGCCGAAGGTGGCGATGGCGAATCCCGCCACGAAGCTGAAGACCACGTTGGGGATGCGGAAGGCCAGCAGGTTGGCGCCGGAGTCCAGCAGGGTGAGGTTGACGAAGCCGCTCAGCACGAACAGCCCGCCGACGGCGATGTTGACGGTGGAGGCGGTGTTGCCGCCGATCGACGCGCCGGCGATGAGCACCACGGCGGTGACGATCGACACCAGGCTGAGCAGTCCGTTGCTGGACAGGCCCGCGACCTGCTGGCCGCGGGTGTCGAAGAAGGCCAGTCCGTCGGCCAGGCCCAGGCAGCCGAACACCAGCAAGGCGGCGCCGCAGAGTCCGCCGCCGAGCCGGTAGACCCGGGCCAGCCGGTGGTCGACCGGTAGCTCGTCCCGAAAGTCCATGACCCCGCTCCCGTCCGCTCCGGGAGGCGAACGCCTCCGGTATCAGGATCCGCACCGCGCGCCCGAATCGGCACTTGCAGCGTTTGCGCACCGCACGGCCGCTCAGGCTGCCGGGAACGGGACGGCACCCCAGGTGGGAGGGGTGACCGGCGTTCAGTAGGATCCGCGCACCAGCACCACCCGCCCGTGGCGCCACGGCTCCCGGGGGCGATGAAAGAGGCACCATGGCGACAGCCGCAGCACCCCTGACCCACGAGCAGATACCGGCCGCCGTCGAGGCCGTCGCCGCCGCGGAGGGGCTGGGGCAGCACCGCGAGACCTTCGCCCCCCAGCGCCACGGTTTCTGGCGGATGGCCGGGCTGGTCCTGTTCGCGGTCCTCGGACTGGCGTGCTTCGTCCTGCCGGGTCTGATGTTCGTCTGGCTGCTCGTGCAGACCCCGAACCTGTCCCGCAAGCAGGCCGCCAAGCGTCTCCACCTGTTCGAGCACGGTCTGGTCGTCGCCGACCGCAGCGGCCCGACCGCGTCGTTCCGCTGGGACGCGATGACGGTGCTCCAGCAGATCACCCGGCGGTACGCCAACGGCGTCTACGTGGGGACCACGTACCTGTACACGCTGTTCCGGGCGGACGGCTCCAAGGTCAAGCTCACCAACTTCTACGCCGACCCGGAGCGCTGGGGCGCGGCCGTCCAGCACGAGATCACCCGGGCCCAGCTGCCCGGTGTGACGGCCGCGGTGGCGGGCGGGACGACCGTCCGGTTCGGCGACCTCGCCGTGGCGGCCGAGGGCATCGTCAGCGCCAAGCGCGGCGCCGCGCACTGGCACGAGATCCAGCGGATCGAGATCAAGAACGGCACCGTCTTCCTGGGCAGGGCCGGCAAGCTGCTGCCGTGGTCGAACACCCCGGTCGCGCAGATCCCCAACTTCTTCCTCTTCCTGACCGTCGCCGAGCACTTCCGCGCGGCTCACCACGGGTCGAACGGCTGATCCCGGCTCGCTCCCCGGACGGGTCGGCGCGAGCCGTCGCCCGTCCGGGGTCCAGCGGTCGCGGGGTGGGGGCGCCGGCCCGACGCTGAGTCAGAGGTGTGCCCCGGGTCGGCGGGGCCGCGGGCCCGGGGAGCGGGCCCGTGCGGGGCACCGGGGACCCGGGAAGGCGATGCGCAGCGCATGTCACAGGCCCAGCAGCGGACGCGCGACAGCCGGGTGGCCCGGGTCTCGGCCCGGCTGGTGGTCGGGTACCTGAGGATCGTCGCGGCGCTGATCCTGCTGGCCGTGGTGCTGGCGCCGCTGCGCAACCAGTTCGACCAGGTGAACACCGGCGACCTGTACCCGCCGTTCCCGCTCACCACCGGCTTCACCTCCTTCGCCCTGGCGGTGTTCCTCGCGGTGATGCTGGGTCGCGGCAAGCGGGCCGCGTGGTGGTTCGCGGTCATCCTGTACGTCCTGGTGTCGCTGGTGTTCGTACTGACGCTGAGCCAGCCGGTGGTCCGCTCGCACGTGGTCAACTGGATCTCCACCGCGATCACTTGCGCGGTCACCGTGGCGCTGTTCCTGGGCCGCTCCCAGTTCCAGGGCCGGGGCGCCCCCGGCAACGCCAAGCTCGCGGTGGCCACCGCCGTCCTCGGCCTCGCGGTGGTGATCGGCGGCGGTACGGCGCTGGTGGTGGCGACCGACACCGACCCGACCGGCAGTGCCGGCGGCGACCTGGGCTACGCGGTGGCCCGGGTGCTGACCCTCTCCGGCGACGTCGACGTCCAGGGCGTCGCGGTGCCCCGCTGGGTGGACGTGGTGGTGAACCTGGCGGGCGTCCTGGTGTTCCTGCTGGTGCTGTACGTCCTCTTCCGGGCGCCCAAGAACCGCGAACGGCTGACCGCCGACGACGAGGCCCGGCTGCGCGCCCTGCTGGAGCAGTGGGGCGAGCGGGACTCGCTCGGGTACTTCGCGCTGCGCCGTGACAAGTCGGTGGCCTGGTCCCCGTCCGGCAAGGCCGCCATCGCGTACCGGGTGGTCGGCGGTGTCTCGCTGGCCTCGGGCGACCCGATCGGCGACCCGGAGGCGTGGCCCGGCGCGATCGAGCCCTGGCTGGACCAGGCCCGGGCCAACGCCTGGGTGCCCGCCGTCATCGGCGCCGGCCAGGAGGCGGGGACGGTCTACGCCCGGCACGGCCTGGACGCGCTGGAACTCGGCGACGAAGCGATCCTGGAGGTCGCCGAGTTCAGCCTGGAGGGCCGCGCCATGCGGGGGCTGCGGCAGGCGTACAACCGGGTCCAGCGGGCCGGGTACACCACCCGGATCCGCCGGCACGCCGACATCGCCGAGCGGGACATGGCTGCGCTGGTCAGGCTGGCCGACCACTGGCGGGGTGGCGAGACGGAACGCGGCTTCTCGATGGCGCTCGGGCGGCTCGGCGATCCCGAGGACGGACAGTGCGTCATGATCGAGTGCACCGACGGCGACGGCACCCTGCGCGCCCTGCTCAGCTTCACCCCCTGGGGGCGGGACGGGCTGTCGCTGGACCTGATGCGCCGGGACCGGGAGGCGGACAACGGGCTGCTGGAGTTCATGGTCCTCGACCTGGTGAACGCGGCGGACGGGCTCGGCATCGTGCGGATCTCGCTGAACTTCGCGATGTTCCGCGCGGTCTTCGAGCGGGGCTCCCGGCTCGGTGCGGGGCCGGTGCTGCGGCTGTGGCGGGCGGTGCTGTCGTTCTTCTCGCGGTGGTGGCAGATCGAGTCGCTGTACCGGGCCAACGCCAAGTACCGGCCGATCTGGGAGCCGCGCTACCTGTGCTTCCGCAAGGGCGGGGAGCTACCGCGGATCGCGCTGGCCTCCGCGCGGGCCGAGGGGTTCCTGGAGACGCCGAGCCTGCCCGCCATGTTCAGCCGCCGCCACACCGCGCCGGCGGTGCCGGACGGACCGGCCGGGGGCGGGGGCGGGCAGGCACCCGGCGGGCCGGGCAAGGGCGGCAAGGCCGAGGAGGGCGGCTCCGATGGCTGACCGCGCGGCCCTGCTCGCCGGGTCCGCCGCCGCTGCGGCCGACACCGGTACCAGCGTGCCGCTGCGTTCCGGGATCGGCTGGATGGTCGGTGCGTTCGTGGTGACCTTCCTGGTCACCAGGATGGTGACCAGGATGATCCGGGCCGGGAAGGGCCCGTTCCGGGACGTCTCGGTCGGCGGGCTGCACATCCACCACCAGGTGTACGGCATCTTCCTGATGCTGATCGCCGGCGCAGCCGAGTTCGCCTACCAGCCGGCCACCCCGTGGCGGTACGTGCTGGCGGCGCTGTTCGGCGCGGGGGCGGCGCTCACCCTGGACGAGTTCGCGCTCTGGTTCCACCTCGACGACGTCTACTGGTCCTCGGAGGGCCGCAAGTCGGTGGACGCCGTGCTGATCGCCGCCTCGATCGGGCTGCTGCTGATGCTCGGCGCCAACCCCTTCGACATCGGTTCCGAGGACAGCGCGCCGGCCGTGGCCGTGGTGCTGCTGCTCAACCTCGGCTTCTCGCTGTGCGCCCTGTTCAAGGGCAAGATCGCCACCGGTCTGATCGGCGTACTGATCCCGCTGGTCGCCGCCGTGGCCGCGATCAGGATCGCCAAGCCGGACTCCCCGTGGGCGCGCTGGCGCTACCCCGACGGCTCGGCCAAGCAGGCGAAGGCCCGGCGCCGCTTCCCGCCCGACCGGCGTACGGTCTGGGACCGGCTGGTCGACCTCCTCGGCGGCGCCCCGAGCAGCTGACGCACCGGAGGGGCGGCCGGTGCCGTGCCGGCCGCCCCGTCAGTGCCACCGGCGGCCCGGCCCCGGGGTGGGGGCCGGGCGGGTGCGTGCCGGGGGCACCGTGCCGCGCCCCGGTCGGGGACGCTCACCCGGTCAACGACTCACGGCCGCCGACGACACGCCCGGACCGGGCCGGGCCGGATCAGGTCCTGGACACTTCGTCCAGTCCGGACGTACAGTCCAGGCATGGAACTGGACGAGAGCATCCCCGACCCGCGGGTGCGACTGTGGTCGCCGGTGTGCCAGGCGGTCGCCCTGCTGCTCGGCCCGTACGCCGAGGTGGTGCTGCACGACGCCGGGCGCGACCGGGTCCTGGCGATCTGGAACCCGATGACCAGGCGCGCCGCCGGCGACCCCTCGCTGCTGGGCGAGCTGGACCGGCTGGAGCCGTCGGCGCACGACGTCTACGGGCCCTACGAGAAGCTGCTGGCCGACGGGCGGCGGCTGTCCTCCGTCAGTGCCGTGCTGCGCGGGCCCGACGGCGAGCCGTCGGCGGTGCTCTGCGTCAACCTCGACCGCACGCCGCTCGACCGGGCCGCCGCGCTGCTGGCCGGGTTCGCCGCCCCCACCGCGCCCCGCCCGGAAGCGCTGTTCGAGCAGGACTGGACCGAGCGCGTCCACCAGATCGTCGGCGGCTTCGTCCGCACCCGCGGACGGCCCGTGGAACGCCTCGGCCGCGAGGACCGGCTCGCCGTCCTCGCCGAGCTCGACCGGGCCGGTGTCTTCACCGTCCGGCGCGCGGTCCCGGTCGTGGCCACCGCCCTCGGGGCCTCGCGCTCCACCGTCTACGCCCTGCTCGCCGAACTCAAGGACCGGAGCGACCCCCGATGACCCGACTTCCCGACTTCCGGCTGGAAACCTACTTCTCCCGCTGGGAGTTCACCGCCCGCCACCACCTGACCGCCTCCGACGCGCAGACCATGACCATGCCCGAACTGCTCGCGCTGGCCGACCCGGAGGACCTCCGGGCCTGGGAGACGCTGTCGTTCGGCTACACCGAGACCTTCGGCGACCCGGGCCTGCGGCAGGCCGTCGCGCAGATGTACACCCGGGCCGGGGCCGACGACGTGATCTGCTTCGCCGGCGCCGAGGAGGCGCTCTACCTGGCGATGCAGGTGCTGCTCGGCCCCGACGACCACGCCGTCGTCCTGACGCCCAACTACCAGGCCGCCGAGACCGTCCCGCTGTCCCTGTGCGAGGTCACCGGCGTGGCGCTCGACCCGGCCCGCGACTGGGCGCTGGACCTCGACGAGGTGGCCGCGGCGCTCCGGCCGAACACCCGGGTGGTGTCGGTCAACTTCCCCAACAACCCGACCGGCAAGGTGATCGACGCGGCGGACTTCGCCGCGCTGGCCCGGCTGTGCGACGAGCGCGGCATCCGGCTGTTCAGCGACGAGGTCTACCGCGGGCTGGAGCGCGACCCCGCCCGCACCCTGCCGCAGGCGGCGGACCTGTCCGAGCGGGCGCTGTCGCTGAACGTCACCTCCAAGTCGCTCGGCCTGCCGGGACTCCGGATCGGCTGGATCACCTGCCGGGACCGGGAGTTGCGCTCCCGACTGGAGCGCGCCAAGCACTACACCACCATCTGCAACTCGGCCCCGAGCGAGGTGCTGGCCCGGATCGCCGTCAAGGCCAGCGAGCAGATCCTGGCCCGCAACCGGGCCGTCATCGCCGCCAACCTGCCTGTGTTCGACGCCTTCTTCGCCCGGTTCCCCGAGCTGTTCGACTGGCGGGCACCGGACGGCGGCTGCGTGGCCTACCCCCGCTACCTCGGCCCGGACGGGGTGGAGGCGTTCTGCACCGAACTGGTCGAGCAGGCCGGGGTCCTGCTGCTGCCGGCGAGCATCTACCGCTCCGAGCTGACCGCGACTCCCGCCGACCGCTTCCGCATCGGCCTCGGCCGCCGCGACCCCGAACCCGCCCTGGCCGCCTTCACCGACTGGCTCGGCACCCGCGGCTGACCCACGCCCCCTCGGTGGGCGCCGAACAGGTGCGGTTTCCCGCCCGCGGTCAGTGCCAGTTGCCGATCGGCACGTCGTGCGGATGCGGTGCGCCGGTCCCCGTCTCCACCAGGGACTTCAGGCTCATCAGGAAGGTCGCCCACTTGGTGCTGCAGTGGTTCATGAACTCGACCGGCTCGCGCCAGCCCCGGTGGGCGAACATCACGATCGTCCACTGCCCGTCCTGGGTCAGGTCGAAGCTCACCGTGGTGCCGATCCACTCGGCCGGACCGTCGACCACCTCCCACCGCACGCCCGTGTCCGGCCGCAGCTCGAGGACCTTCATGTCGAAGCCGCCGACCTCGCCGAAGCGGAAGGCCAGGACCCCGTCGGTGTCGCCGCTCGTGTCGGCCGTCCACCAGGCGGCCAGACCGTCGACGGTCGTGAGCGCCTCGTAGACCTTCTCGGGCGGTGCGATGATTCCCACCCGGTGCAGGATGTCCACCATGTCGCTTCTCCTTGCTCGTCGGCCCTACGCGTGAGGGTCGTTCTCGGGGTTGTTCTCCGGCTTGCTCTCGGTGTTCCTGGCCCGCTGGATCGTCTCGGCGAGGGTCTTGATGCGCCGCAGCCGGGCGTCCCAGAGCTCGCCGACGGCGTTCAGCTGGGCGACGGCGCGGGCCAGTTGCGCCTCGTCCACGTGGTAGCGCTTCTCCCGGCCGGACGGTGCGGAGCGGACCAGCCCGACCCGGTCGAGCACGGCCAGGTGCTTGGTGACGGCCTGCCGGGTGATCGGCAGGTGCGCACTGAGGGTGGTCGCGGTGCCCTGACCGTCGCTCAGCAGCAGGTCGATCATCCGGCGCCGGGTCGGGTCCCCGATCGCGGACCAGAGCTCGTCGTCGACGGCGGTGCTCATCGCGGTGCCCGTCGCGCGCCCGCGAGCCGGGCGCCGGAGGCGGCCAGCCTCGCCAGGTAGAAGTCCCAGCCCTGCCGGTGGTCGTTGTAGTACGCCTCCAGCACGGCGGCCTCCCAGCCCCGCTCCCGGTAGCCGGTCTCACGGAAGCGGACCAAGGTCCCCTCCCCCGCCGGGACCAGCTCGAAGGTGACCAGCAGCGAGTTGCCCGGACCGGCGGTCTCGCCCTCGTCGTACGTCCAACGGAAGGAGAACGTGCGCGGCGGGTCCGCCAGGACGACCGTGAACGGTGCGGTCTCCCGCCGCCCGGAGTCCTGGTCGGTCCAGGTGAGGCTGCCGGTCGCACCGGCCGCCGGTTCGAACGCGGTCTCGGCGCTCCACCAGTCCCGGATGTGCTCGGGGGTGCTGAGCACCTCGAACACCACCTCGGGCGAGGCGTCGATGTGCAGTTCGCGCTCGATGCTGCCGTACTCCATGCCGCTCTCCGACCTCTCGCAACGTTCGGTTGCGTATCACGGTAGTCCGGCCCCGCCCGATACGCAACCAGAAGTTGCACTTACGGGCGGGGTCGGGGCAGTGCTGAGGCCGGGACGGTTGCCGGGGCCGGTCAGGAGGGGCGCGGGTCCGCCGTGCGGCGCGCGAGCGCCCGGCTGCCGGCCGTGAGGGCGAGCGCGACCACGATCAGCGCCGCCGCGACGGCGAAGGTCACCCGCATCCCGGTGGCGACCGCGTCGGGCGCGGCCGCGGTGACGTCCCTGGTGTCGGAGGCGAACGCGAAGACCGCGCCCATCACCGACGCCCCGGTGATCAGGCCGAGGTTGCGCGACAGGTTGAGCATGCCGGAGACGACACCCCGCCGGTCCGGCTGGACGTCCGCCATGACGGCGGTGTTGTTGGCGGTCTGGAACACCGCGTAGCCGGCCGTGGCCAGCCCGATGGGCACCAGGTAACCGGCGACCCCGAGCGTCGGGGGCAGGACGGCCAGCAGGAGCGAGCCCGCCGCGGTCCCGGTCAGCCCGGCCACCGTCATCCGGGAGGCCCCGAAGCGGTCGACGACCCGGCCGGCCGGCACCCCGGTCAGCGCCGCGACGAGCGGGCCCACCGACAGGGCGAGGCCGACCACGGCCTGCCCGAGCCCGAGTGCGCGGGCGAGGTAGAACGGCCCGACCACCAGCGTGGCCATCATCACCGTCGAGACGAGTGCGCTGGTGGCCAGACTCGCGCCGAGTGCCGGGTCGCGCAGGGCGACCAGCCGGATCAGCGGGGAGGCGGCCCTCGCCTCGGTACGGACGAAGGCGCCGACCCCGGCGGCGGCCGCCAGCAGCAGCGCCAGGTTGAGCGGACCGAAGGAGCCGCGCCCGATCGTCATCGCCAGCGCGTAGGCCGCCAGGGTCAGCGCGAGCAGCAGCGTCCCCGCCCGGTCGAAGCGGGCCCGGTCGGCCCCCGGCCGCAGCCGGTCGGCGGGCAGGTGACGGTACGCCAGCAGCAGGGCGACGGCGCCGAGCGGCGCGGTGACGAGGAAGACCGCCCGCCAGCCGAACCCCCAGATCAGCAGGCCGCCGAGGGACGGGCCGAGGGCGGTGCCGATCGCGGAGGTGGTGCCGAGCAGGCCCATCGCGCTGCCGGTCCGCTCCTTCGGGACGATCTCCCCGACGAACGCCATGGTGAGGGCCATCATCACGGCCGCGCCCACGCCCTGGGCGGCCCGGGCCGCGACCAGCAGCCAGAGCGCGGGCGCGAGGCCGCACAGCACCGAGGCCGCCGTGAACAGCGCGAGGCCGGCCAGCAGCAGGCGTCGGCGGCCGATGAGGTCGCCGAGCCGTCCGACGCTGACGATCAGTGTGGTGACGGCCAGCAGGTAGGCGAGGACGATCCACTGGATGTCCTGGAAGGAGGCGGTGAACGCCCGGGCCAGGGCGGGCAGTCCGACGTTGGCGATGCTGGTGCCGAGCGAGGACAGCAGCATCGACAGCGAGAGGCCGGCCAGCGCCCAGCGCGCGGACGGTGTCCCCGGGGTGGATCGGGCTGCTGCCGGAACCGGTCCGGCCGTGAGGGGCTTCAACGGGTGGTCCGTTCTGTGAGGACGGGCGACGTGTGGGCGAGCGGGCGGGCGAAAGTGCAGGTCAGCCGCTCGGGCGCACTCCGGTGAAGACCGTGACGGCGGACAGCAGGAAGGCGTCGGGCCGCAGCAGGACGCCCTCCGGCGCCGCCGGGTCGATCAGCACGTCGAGCGTCCCGAGGTCCTCGGCGTCCAGCAGGTCGTCCGCCGCGCCGCGCAGCCGGGTCAGATGGCTGAGCAGGAACTCCCGGGCCGGGCCGTCGAGCGGGGCCGGAAGGTCCACCAGGGTGGTGAAGCTCCCGACGTCGGCGAGTCCGGCGTTCCGCAGCATCGCCGGCCAGTCCTCGACCACGGCGACGCTGCCGGGCAGCTCGGCCCGCATCCGGTCGTACCAGTGCTCCTGGGCGGCGTCGAGCCGGGCCTGGAGGCCGGGGCGGCCGATGCCGATGTCGCGCGGGAGGTAGCGCATCGGCAGGCCGCCCTCCGCGACGGCGAGCAGGCCGCCGGGCCGCAGCAGCTCGGTGAGCGCGCCCAACGCGCCCTGCTGGTCGCCGAGGTGGTGCACGGCCCGGCTGCTCCAGAGCAGGTCGGCCGTGCCCGGCCCGTCGGCGTCGACGTCGGCGGCGGCCAGGCCGGCCGGCAGCTCGGCGTGCCGGACGGCCACCCGGCCGGTCAGGCCGAGCCGCTCGGCCCGGGCCAGGGCGCGGTCCAGCAGACCGGGCGCGCCGTCCACGGCGACCGCCTCGGCGCCCGGGAAGGTCTCGGCCAGTACGCAGGTCATCACGCCCGGGCCGCTGCCGATGTCGAGGATCCGCCGGACCTCCCGGTCCGGGCCGAGCCGGTCCCGCAGCCGGGCCGCCGCCCGGCGCAGGGCCGGGAGCTGGAGTTCGGCGTTGCGCTCCAGGTGGGCGGCCATCACCTCCCAGTCGATCTCGGTGCGGCCGTGGTCGTGCCCGTGGCCGTTGCCCTGCGCCGGGGCCCCGTGCCGGTGGCGGCCGTCGTCGTGCTGGCCGCGCTGGTGCTGGCTCTGCTGGTGCTGTCCGTGCTGGCGCTGGCCGTGCTCGCGATGGGTGCTCATGTCGGGAGGGTGCACCCGGATCCGGCCGCGCGGCAATTCTTGTTGCCAATCCTGGGACAGCGGGGGTGGAATGTCCGCATGGACGAACCCGAGCAGTACCGCACGGTCCTCGACGAGGTCGGCCCGCGGCTCAAGGCGCTGCGTGCCAAGCGCGGTCTGACCCTGGCCGGGCTCTCCGAGACGACCGGTATCTCCAAGAGCACGCTCTCCCGGCTGGAGTCCGGGCAGCGCCGTCCCAGCCTGGAGTTGCTGCTGCCGCTCGCCGGTGCCTACCGGGTGCCGCTGGACGACCTGGTCGGGGCGCCGGAGGTGGGTGACCCGCGGGTCCGGCTGACCCCGCGCACCCTGCCGAACGGCGGGTCGGTCGTCCCGCTGTCCCGCGGCGCCGGTCCCCTCCAGGCGTACAAGATGGTGATCGCCGACCGGGGTACCGAGCCGGACCTGCGTTCCCACGAGGGCTACGAGTGGCTGTACGTACTGGACGGCAGGCTGCGGCTGGTCATCGCCGAGCACGACCTGGTGCTGGGTGCCGGCGAGGCCGCCGAGTTCGACACCCGGGTGCCGCACTGGTTCAGCAGTGCGGACGGGCGCCCGGTGGAGCTGCTCAGCCTGTTCGGGCGGCAGGGCGAGCGGATGCACGTCCGCGCCAGGCCCCGCAGCCGGGAGGCGGACGGCGGCCCGCGGTGACCGCCCTACCGCCCTGGAGCCGGGGCGGGGTGCGCACGGGGTTGGGGCCCGTCGTCCGGACTCCGTAGGCTTGCCCCGGTGAAGGCGGTACGGGCGTGCGGTCCGGGCCGCGGGCGGACGACGGAGGACCAAGTGACGCAGGCCGAGCCGCCCGGCGGCAGCCCGGACGGCCGTACCGAGCGGGGGCGGCAGACCCGCGAGCGGATCGCGGACGCGATGCTCGCGCTGCTGGAGGAGGGGCGGACCCGGTTCCCCGCCGACCGGGTGGCCGAGCGGGCCGGGGTGTCGCGGCGGCTGCTGTTCCACCACTTCGCCGACCTGGCGGAGCTCACCGATCTCGCCGTACAGCGGCGCCTGGACCGGCTGATGGCCGAGGTCAGGCCGCTGCCGACGTCCGGGCCGCGGGCGGATCGGGTGGCGGCGCTGGCCGAGCAGCGGTCCCGGATCCTGGAGGGGCTGACGCCGACCCGGCTGGCGGTCCTGCGGCTGGAGAGCCCGTCGCCGCGGGTGGAGGCGGTGATCCGGCAGGTGCTGGAGTTCGCCCGGCAGCGGCTCGCCGAGGTCTTCGCCGAGGAGCTGGCCGGGCTGCCCGAAGGCGCGCGCGCCGACCTGCTGAACGGGCTGGACGCGGTCACCACCTGGAGCGCCTGGCACCACTGGCGCTGCGGCGGCCTGGACGTGGCGCGGGCCCGGCGCACCATGGAGGTCACCGTGCTCGCCCTGCTCGCGGCCGCCGGGACGGCCGGGGGCTGACCCAGGCCCGGGGACTGACCCGCACGGAAACCGGCCCGCCCGGGACCGGCCCGCCCGGACGGTGCGGGCCGGTCCCCGGGCGGGCCGGAGCGGTCCTCAGAAGCGGGCCGGGCCGACCGAGAACGCCCTGATCCGCAGGTCCGAGTTGTCGGCCCGTACGCCCACGCCGCCGGGCGCGGTGATCCGCTCCCCGCCCTGGTCCTTGACGTCGAGCAGGACCCGGCCGTCGACGGCCAGCCGCAGCCGGACCGCGCCGGTCAGGGTGTCGGCGACACTCGCCTCCACGCTGTGCCAACTGCCGTACTCCATGGCGTGCTTGGCTTCGGCGATGGTCTCGTAGCTGCCTTCGGCGTCGGCGGCGCCGTGTTCGTCGGGGGTCTTGCGCTTGACGACCACGACGCCGTCGCGGCGGCGGAAGCTCACGGCGTACAGCTCCTGCGGGCTTCGGTAGCGCAGCCACAGGTGTCCGCCGTCCCAGTCCTGCGCGGGGGTGCGGGAGGTGGTGACGGGCGGCTCCAGCAGCACCTCGGCGCGGACCGTGCAGTCGGCGAAGTCCCGGCGGCGGGTGACCAGCCGGAAGACCGCGGAGTCGGTGTGCCGGGCGGAGGCCGGGTCGGGGCTCTGGCCGTCCGGGGTGCCGGTCCACAGGGCGCCGCCGTCGGCGAACAGCGAGCCGCTGGTGACCACCCAGTCCGGGTCGGGGTGGGCGTCGGGGGCGTCCGGGTGCCGGAAGGCGTACTCGTTGGTGAGCAGGCCGTCGTGGGGCAGCGGCCGGGCGGTGAACGGGCGCAGCGGTTCGGGCGCGGAGTCGGCGCCGAACACGACGGCGGCCACCGCCGCCGCCCCGCCGAGCAGCAGCGCTCGGCGGGGGACGGCGGTGTCGTCCGCCCGGTGGGGGGTGGCGGGGACGGTCATTTCACCTCGGCCGGGGTCACCTTGAGGTTGCGGACGGTGGGCCAGGCGTGCCGGGTGACGTCCCGGTAGGCGGAGTAGGCCACGCCGCCGGTCTCGCCCTTGGCCGGGAGCATCAGGTGCACCGCGTCGTCGACGGTGATCCAGGTGGCCTCGGCGCCGACGGTGATGGTGACGTCGTGGTGGTCGGCGTCGGCGAGCGTCTTGGAGGCGACCACCTTGCGGTTGTCGGCGCTGCCGGACAGCACCTTGACCCCTCGCCGGCTGACCTCGACGCTGACCGCCTGCGAGCTGCCGACCCGGGCCCACAGTGCCCCGCTGACCTGCGGGGTGTTCAGCCGGGCGACGGTTCCGCGCACGGTGTAGCGGGTCCAGGAGGCGGTGCGCAGCTGCTCGTACGCGGCGTAGTCGGACAGGGCGAGGCCCTGCGGGGACAGGCCGTCGCCGCCGACCTTCATGCTGGAGGACTCGCCGGGTGCGAACGCCCAGCTGGCGGCGGGGTCGAGCAGGACGGCCTTCGCGATGTCGAGCTGGCTGGGGCCGGCGGTGGCGCCGGTGGCGGCGGTCTGCTTGACGGCGACCTTGGAGAAGGCGGGCCACTTGCCGCCGGCGCCGTTGCGGACGTTGAGCGCGATGCCGCCGGTGGCGTTGCCGCCGACGGCGGTGCCGGTGGCGGTGAGCTCGGTGCGGCCGTCGATGGTGAACCGGGTGGTGGTGCCGGTGACGGTGACCTCCACGGTGTGGGTGGCGGCCGGGACCAGGGGCTTGCTGGCGAGCTGTTCGCGCTTGTCGCCGGTGCCGCGGTAGAGCACGGCGGTGTTGCGGCTGACGCTGACCGAAATCGGCTCCAGGCTGCCGACCCGGGCGGTCAGGCCGACGTTGGTGTTGTCGGCGAGGTCGGTGACGGTCGCGGTGGCGGTGTAGTCGGTCCAGTCGGCGGAGGCCATCGGCAGGTAGTCGGCGGAGACGTAGGTCGCGCCGGCGGGGTAGGGGCCGGCGCCGGTGAGGACGCCGGTGCCGGTGTCGTTGCTGCCGTCGCTGCGGGTCCACTGCTCGGGGTGGTCGAGGGCGGCTTCGGCGACCGGCGGGACCAGGGTCCAGCGGGCGACGTCGGCGACCAGGTCCTTGGCGGTGGTGTGCTGGTAGACCTCCAGGCGCTGGACCTGGCGGGCGGCGGCGGCGCGGCGGCCGGCCGGCAGCGGGCGCCGGCTGACGTCGGTGAGGGTGGCGGCGAAGGTCTTCTCCAGCAGGGACTGGAGGGACGGTCCGGGCACCGGCAGGTTGCCGCGCTCGCTCATCTCGGAGAACGGGTAGGCGAACATCTGCGGCTTGGGCAGGTCGTGGTCGGCGAAGTCCTGGACCGAGCGGGCGAGGTCGGCGCCGATCCGGGCGACGTACTCGTCCGAGGTCTCGTCGCGCTTCTGGTCGGGCAGCCACAGCCGGTTGGCCAGCGCGGACGCCTCGGTGCCCTTGTCGTCGACGACGCCGCGCCAGTGCAGGTCGTGGGTGTGGTCCTGGAAGTCCCAGCGGCCGGAGGAGGCCATCCGGGAGATCTCGTCCCAGGACAGGTAGTAGGGCCGGTTCTTGCCGACCTTGCCGGTGATCAGGTACGAGGCGGCGTGCATGTGGTGGCGCGCCAGGATCCGGTCGGCGTAGACCCACAGGCCGTTGGTGCCGTCGTCGAAGGTGATGTAGACCGAGCGCGGCGGGGCGGGGCCGCCCTTGAGGTAGTCGACGAACTCGTCGGTGGTCAGGGTGCGGTAGCCGGCCGTCTCCAGGGCGCTGAGCTGCTGGTCGAATGCGTCGGGGGTGACGATGTACTGGCTGTCGCTCTTCGGGCTGATGTCGTGGTAGGTCAGCACCACGGGCGCGGCGGTGTCGGGCAGCGCGGCGGCGCCGCTCTGCCAGGCGGCCTGTTCGGCCTTGGGCAGCCGCACCGGGTCGGCGAGCGCCGCCTGCGGGGTGACGTCGCGGCGGAAGACGTAGTACTTCCAGCCGGCGTAGAACGGCAGCGCGAGGACGGTGAGCGCGACGGCGGCGAGCGCGAGCCGGGCCACCCAGTGGGTCAGGCCGCGCCGGCGGGGGGCGGTGGACAGATCGGTCACAGCAGGCTCCCTCGGGAGAGCACGATCGCGTAGACGGCGACCACGGTGGCGGTGGCGAGCACCGCGGCGATCGCGCGCAGCAGGGCGCGCAGGGCAGATGTCACGTCGCGCTCCTGGACCAGACGCCGCGTCGGATGGTGAGCAGGGAGTAGGGCAGCAGCCAGGCGAGCAGCACCGAGGAGAGCAGGCTCATCACCGGGCGGTAGCGCCAGCGGGGGTCGCCGGGGTTGTCGACCTTGAACGCCAGGCCCCAGACGGAGCCCTTGAGGATGACGCCGCACAGGTAGAGCATGGTCAGGAAGGCGGCGCCGTGGATCGGTGCCCAGAGCAGGTGGCGGAAGGCCATCACGGGGGCGGCGACCACCCACAGGGCGTGGCCGTAGTAGAGCAGGGCGGGGCCCAGGCCCCGGCGCCACATGAAGGTGCCGGTGAAGCAGAGGTTGCGGATGAAGCTCTTCTTCCAGCGGATCTGCTGCTTCATGAACGGCCGGAACCGGGCCGGCACGTTGGTCCACACCCGGGCGGACTCGACGTAGCCGATCCGCCACTGGCGCTCGGGGTAGTCCTGTTCGGTGACGAACGGCGAGTCGGCGTACTGGCGCTTGAGCGACTTGCCCTTCCACTTCTGGCCGAGCACGTAGCCGGTCAGCTGGCGGTCGGTGGCGAAGCGGAACGGCGCGCCGAGGAAGCGGTCGCCGGCCCAGGCCGGGAGGTAGTTGTAGATGGCGTCGCGGCGGAAGACCGCCAGCGGGCCGGAGACGCAGGTGACCGAGCCGAAGGTGGACTCCGCGGCCTTGGCGACCCGGAACTGGCCCTCGTACCAGACGTCCTGGGCCTTGGTGAAGATCGAGACCGGGGCGTTCAGGGCGCGGCAGTGGCCGCTGACGGCGCCGAGTTCCGGGTGGCGGACCAGGGCGTCGACGCAGCGGCGCAGCGCGTCGGGGGCGAGGATGCAGTCGGAGTCGGTGAAGGCGATGACGTCGCCGTCGGCGATCTCGCAGGCGCGGACCAGGGCGTGCTTCTTGCCGAGGTTCTTCTCCAGGTAGAGCACGGTGATGCCGAGTTCGTGCTCCAGGCGGCGCAGGACGTCGCGGGTGCCGTCCTCGGAGAGGTCGTCGACCACGATGATCTGCAGGTCGGGGTACTGGGAGTCGGCCATCGAGCGGACGCAGTCCTCGATGCACTCCTCCTCGTCCTTGACCGCGAGCAGGAAGCTCACCCGGGGCAGCGGGGGCAGTGCGGGGAAGTCCTCCAGCCGGCGCGGGCGCTTGCGCAGGACGCGCACCGAGGGGTCGTCGTACTTGCTGTACGCGATGTACAGCATGGCGATGGTGCCGGCCAGCACCACGAATCCGTAGCCGAGCACCAGGGGGCTCTGCGGCAGCCGGGGCGCCTCGCGGGCGAGGATCAGCAGCAGCGGCAGGATGCACAGCAGGGTCAGTACGCGGCGGACGCCGTGGCGCAGCGCCGGGTCCATCCGGTCCATCGCGCGGCCGAGCGGGCCGGGGCGGCGTTCGCGGGCGCGGACGCCGGGGGGCAGCTGGGGCAGCAGCCGTTCGGCGCGGCCGGCGGGCGCGGCGGGGGCGGGGGCCTGCGGGTGGTCGGGGCGGTCGGCGAGCAGGACCCCGGCGGGGGCGGCGCGGTGCTCGGCGGCCGGGGCCCCCGTGGGGTGCTGCTGGAACGGGGGCCGGTCGAAGGGGTGCTCGTCGAAGGGGTGCGACGGCGGCTGGTCGTGTCCGTCCTGCCAGGAGGACGGCGGCCGGGTCACAGGACCGCCTTCGTGGGGAGGCCGGTGAGGCGGTAGGTGGCGTCCAGCACGTTCTGCTGCCCGGTCAGCCAGGTCAGGTCGGCGCCGGGGTGGACGGTGTGGACGACGACCAGGTCCCAGTCGTGGGCGGCCGGTTCGGCGACGCTCTGCTGGACCTTGCCGTGCAGGTGGGCCTCGGGGACCAGCGGGTCGGTGTAGGAGACCTGCGCGCCGAGGTCGGCGAGCTCCTCCAGGATCTCCAGGGCCGGGGACTCGCGGACGTCGGCGACGCCGGGCTTGTACGCGATGCCGCACAGCAGCACCCGGGCGCCGGCCAGCGGGCGGCCGCGTTCGGCGAGCAGTTCGCGCACCCGGTGGACGACCTGGCGCGGGCGGCCGGCGATGGCGGTCATCGCGGTGTCGACCAGCGGCGAGGATATGCGCAGCTTGCGCAGCTGCCAGAGCAGGTAGTGCGGGTCGCAGGGGATGCAGTGGCCGCCGACGCCCGGGCCGGGGTAGAAGGGCATGAAGCCGTACGGCTTGCTGGCCGCGGCCTCGATGATCTCCAGGGGGTCCAGGCCCAGGCCGCGGCAGTTGTCGGCGAACTCGTTGGCGAGCGCGATGTTGACGGCGCGGAAGGTGTTCTCGAAGAGCTTGGTCATCTCGGCGGCCTCGGCCGAGCCGACCCGGTGCACCGAGGGGGCGGTGCGGGCGAGCACCTCGGCGGCCAGTTCGGTGCAGCGCTCGGTGACGCCGCCGGCCACCCGGGGGGTGCTGTCCTGGGCGTGGTGGGCGTTGCCGGGGTCGATCCGCTCCGGGGAGAACGCCACGTGGATGTCCTGGCCGGCCCGCAGGCCGCGCGCGGCGAGCGGCTCGACCAGCAGTTCGCGGGTGGTGCCGACGTACGTGGTGGAGGTCAGCATCAGCAGCTGGCCGGGGACCGCGTGGGCCACCACGGCGGCGCAGGCGCCGGCGAGCGCGCGCAGGTCGGGCACCAGGTGCGGGTCGACCGGGGTCGGTACGCAGACCATCACGGTGTCGGCGGCGGCGATGGCGGCCGGGTCGGCGGTGAGCTCCAGGCCGGTGCCGTCGAGGGTCTCGGCGAGGCGGGTCCGGTCGGTGGGGAGCAGGTCGACGTCCTGGCGGCGGATCGCGTCCAGCCGGTCGGTGCTGACGTCGAGGCCGATCACCCGGCAGCCGGAGGCGACCAGCGCCAGCGCGGTGGGCAGGCCGACGTAGCCGAGGCCGACGACGGCGACCGTCGGTGCCTGCGGGCCGGCCGCGGCCGATCCGAGCGGGGCGTGGCCGGGCGCCGCGGCAGCGGTGTCCGGCCCCGGGGACAGGGACGACAAGGCGGTCATCGATGCTCCGTACGCGACCCGGACCGCGGCCTGCTGGGGCGTGGACGGTCCGGCGTGGTGGACGAGCGCGGCCGGGCCGGCTGGTCGCCGCGTCCCCTGCGCGTTCGTGATGTCTGCTGCGTCCGCACGGGAGCGGGTGTGGGCCACCCCCCTGCGGCAACCGAAGAAATATGTGGCGCGGAAGCGGGCCGACGCAAATTGCGCCAGGCCCTGTGAATGGCCGATTTACCGGCCTGGCTGACCATCATTTCCGGCCTGCGGATGGACATTTACCGATGAGTAGCAGGTCGTACAAGAGTTCCCTCAGGGGGAAACCGTGACCGCAACGTGATCATCCGCCCGCCGGCGGGCCTCCCGCCCCTGACGCGACGTCCACGAATGACCCTTGCGGCACCGGATCCCCGGGCGCCGGTGTCCGATCTGCACCGATACCGGCCCGGCGGGCACCCCGCCGGACCCCAGCGGGGTTGCCCCGGGAGGTTTTTGACATCTTGCACCGCAAGTGCAAGTGTGACGATTGCACCACGAGTGCAACAGTCCGGACCTGCAGCGCCGCGGAATTCCGCGCGCCTGCGGCCCCCCGGACGGCACTTCAGGAAGTGGCCGCGCCCCGGCCATTTACCGGACACCCGGGCGACGGGCCGCGCCCGATGGGCGGACCCGGCGCAGCCGAATCCGCCGGGCGGCGAAGTTAGCGTACCCTTACCTGACGCCGGGCCGGGGGTCGGGTTCCTGCGCCAGTAGCTGGACCACCCGCACGAACAGCTCCGGGTCCTTCACGACGATGTCGTCCAGCAGGGCCGGGCCCGGCCCGCCGTCACCGAGCAGCACCGCCGACAGCAGGTGCGCCCGGATCTCCCCGGCTCCGCGCAGCCCCGGATCGATCGTCAGGGTCCCGCCCGTGTGCCGCGCGCCCGGCCGCGGCCCGGGGTGCGACCCGCTCCGGGCGAGTTCCCGCCGGATCCCCAGCGCCTCCTTGGCCGGTTCCGCGGCCTGCGCCCGCCGGCCGGTGAGGAAGCGGCACACCGCGGTCAGGTAGAGGCAGGCGGCCAGCCGGGCTGAGGTTGCCGGCTGCCGCGGGGCCCGCCGGCCCGCGTCCACCGCCTCCTCCAGGACCGGCAGCGCCTGCGGGTGACGGCCCGCCGCGACCAGTTCGGCGCCGAGGTGGTGCAGGATCCGGGCGAGGTCCCGCAGGTGCTCCTGCCCCTGGCGGGCGGCGTACGGCCGGACCAGCTCGGCGGCCTCCCCGTACGCCCGGATCGCCGCATCCGCTTTCCCGGCCGCCGCCAGCTCCGCCGCGAGCCCTTCCAGGCTGCGCCCGACCTCGAGCCGGTAGGCCTCGGGGTGCACCGCGGCCAGCTGCGAGTACAGGCCGAAGGCCTCGTCGGCGGCGGTCAGCGCGGGCCCGCGGCGGCCGAGCGCGGACTGCACCGTACCGAGCGACTGCAGCGACCGGGCCAGCCCCGCCAGGGCGGCGTCCGAACCGGCCGCGGCCTCCTCCCGGCCCAGCGCGACCGCCTCCTCCAGGGCCGTCAGCGCCTCCTCGTGGCGCCCGAGGTCGTGGTGGACCGCGCCGAGGCCGTGCAGCGCGGCGGCCAGGTCCGGCCGGAACGCGGCCGGGTTGGTGCGCACCAGCCGCCGCAGGATCGCCACCGACTCCTCGGCGCCGGAGCGGACCAGCGCCAGCAGTTCCCCGCGGTCCGCCGGCGCGAGGGCGTCGATCAGCGCCCTGGCGGCCGTGTTGAAGTTCTGCAGCGCCAGGGCGAGGTCGGGCAGGTGGCGGGCCGGGCGCTGCTGCGCGAGGCGGCGGCGGATCTCCACCGACCCGTAGGCCGGTGTCAGCGCCTCGCGGTGGCGGCCGAGTTCCATGAGCTCGGCCGCCAGGCCGTTCAGCGCCCGGGCGTGGGCCGGCAGCCAGGTCTCCGGGTCCTCCTCGGCGAGCTGCCGGAGGATCTCGGCGGCCTCCCGGGCCGGGGCGAGCGCCTCCTCCGGGCGCCCCAGCAGGGCGAGGTGCGAGCCGAGGTTGCCGAGGGCCGTGGCCAGCTGCGCCCGCCGGCGGGCGGTCGGCCCACCGGCGGCGGGCCGCCGGTACAGCTCGACCGCCTCGGCGGTGGCCGCCAGCGCCTCCTGGCGCCGGCCCAGGGCGGCCAGCCCGACGCCGAGTTCCACCAGCGCCACCGCCAGCGGGGCCGGGTCGGCGGGGGTACGGCCGGCGGGTCCGCGGTGGATCCGCACCGCCTCCTGCACCGCCGCGAGGGCCTGCTCCCGGCGGCCCGCGTTGGACAGCCGCAGGCCCAGGGTGAGCAGGAGCTCCGCCCGCCGGGCCGGATCGGCGGTGGCGGCCAGCCGCCGCTCGGTGACGCGTTCGGCGACGGCGGCGATGCCGACGTCCAGGTCGACCTGCCGCTCGAGGCCGGCCCAGTACTCGGGCAGCACGTGCAGGACCTCCAGCAGCGACGGCGGAAGTCCGTCCAGCCCCGCGAGGGCGGCCAGCGCCGCGCTGCCGCCGTCGAAGGCGATCCTCGGGTCCCGGCCGATCAGCGGGTGCAGGACCTGCTCGCCGAGGTGCGGCCAGCGGTCGGCGGCCGCGGCCAGCATCGTGACCAGCCGGGGCGCGAGGACGGGCCGCAGGCCGTCGTCGCCCATCAGGAGGCCCGGCACGGCGGTGGTCCACGGGTCGGGCTCGTAGGACGCGACCTGGTGGCCCGGGGTGAGCAGGCCGAGGAAGTCCTCGGCGAGCCGGTCGGGGTAGAGCGGTTCCAGGACCTGGCCGCGGTCGGTGGACGGGTAGCAGAACCGGTGGTCCAGCAGCAGGTCCTCCGGGTGGCCGGGCAGGTCCAGCCTGCGCAGCACCGCGGCGCCGGTGCCGTGGCCGACGGCCCCGGTCAGCGCCGCCACGAAGACGGTCTTCGCCATCACGCTCGGCCGGGTGCGGTAGTCCTGGCCCTCGCGCTGGGCGTCGGCCAGCTGCTGCCAGGCCAGGTACTCCCGGTCCAGCAGGTACGCCGACAGCTCGTGCGGCGCGGCGGGCGCGCGGCGGCCCCGGGCGGCCGCGTCGACCGCCGCCAGCGCGGCCATGTGGACGGTCAGCACCAGGCCGAAGTCCGGCTGGTCCAGCGGGCCGGGCGGGCCGATCCGGGCGGCGTCGGGCAGGTCGTACAGGTCCGGGCCGGCGAACCGGTCCCGGGCCGCCTCGAACACCGCCAGCCGGTCCCCGGCCGGGGACGGCAGCAGGTGGTCCCCGGCCGCGGCGCCGCGCGCGGCCAACTCGGCGCGCAGCGCCGCGTACCAGCGCACGGTCCGGCCCACCAGCAGCACCCGCACCGGGCCGGACGGGCGCAGCGCCGGGTCGGCCAGCAGCCGGAGCAGCTCACTGTGCGCCCAGCGGTCCGCGTAGTCCACCACGAGCAGGGTGCCGGTGCCGGCCGCGGCGGGCGCCGGGGTGGCGGGCGGGACGAGTCCGGGGGCGGGGGCGGCGCCGAGCCGGGCCTGCAGGACCCGCCAGCGGCGCCCGTCGGGTGGCCCGCCGCGCCTGGTCAGCTCCGCGAACTCGGCCGCCAGCCGGGTCTTGCCCTGCCCGCCCGGCGCGTGCAGCAGCAGGACGGACAGCCCGGTGCCGCCGGTGTCGCGCCAGTCGGCGAGGTGTCCGAGCTCGGCGTCCCGGCCGGAGAACGCCACCACCCGCCGGCGCGCGTCGAGCAGCCGGCTGGGCTGCGCCATCAGCCAGCCGAGGTCGGAGGTGTCGGGCGGCGGGAACTCCTCGATGAGGTGGCGCCGCGCGCCGTAGTGGTGGTGGAAGGCCACCGAGCCGGCCTGCACCACCGTGTTGGCCGTGCCCTCGAAGTGGTTCTGCGTCATACCTGCCCCCCGGCGACCGTCTCGCGCCCGCCGGCGCGCTTCGTGTCCTGTCTATCCGACGCCGGGCGGCGGTGTCCCGGATACCGCGGGGGTCCCCGGCCCGGGCAGCGGTCCCCGGGCGGGAGTTCGCCGGCCGTTCAACCGCCGTTCGGCCGCCGCCGGACCGGGCCGCCCGGCCCGGGGCGGCGGTGGGCGCCGGACCGCCCTACCGGCCCGGCGGGATGATGCCCGTCAGCCAGGTGAACGCCGGGACGACCAGTGGCTTCCAGGTCGAGGTGAGGTGCGGGCCGGTGGTCTCCACCATGGTGACGGTGGTCGGGTTCTTCGCCGCGCGCTGGAGGGCGGTCGCGTCGCCGAGGCCGTCGTCCTTGCGCCCGGTGAGGTAGAGCGCGACGTTCGGCGGGGTGGCGGCGTGGGTGAGCAGAGTGAGGGGGTTGGCGCTCTCGCGGAGCTTGGGGTCCTTGGCGGTCAGTGAGGCGGGTTCCTGGCCTGGGTCGTTGTAGCCGGACATGCTGATCGCGGCGCGGTAGCGGTTGGGGTGGGCGAGGGCGAGGCGGGTGGCGCAGTGGGCGCCCGCCGAGTAGCCGGCCAGTGCCCAGCGGTCCGGGGTGGTGTCGGCCCGGAAGTTGTCGGTGACCATCTGCGGGACGTCGCGCGACAGCCAGGTCTCGGCGTTGACCTTGCCGGGGACGTCGGCGCAGCCGGAGTCGGTGTTCGGGCCGAGCAGGGTGACCCGGGGCGCCACCAGGATGAACGGGGTCACCTGACCGGCCTTCATCAGCGGGCCGAGCTGGTTGCTGACGTCCATCGCCCCGAACCAGGCGCTGGCGCTGCCGGGGAAGCCCGCCAGCAGCTCGACCACGGGGAACTTCTTGTCCTTGTACGCCGGTTCGTCGTACTGCGGCGGCGTCCAGACCAGGACCTCGCCGTCGACGCCGGAGAGCCGGCCCTTGAGGTCGGTCTGCTTGACGGTCCGTGGGACGGCGTCGGAGTCGGCGGGCCGGAAGGCCTGGATCACCTTGGGTCCGGGGGCGCCGGCGCCGTCGTCCTTCGGGGGGTCGGGTACGGCGCGGACGTGGCTGGCGGTGCCCAGCAGGTCGCCCCAGTTGTCGTAGAGCAGGTTGGCGTTGTTGACCAGGACGAAGACCATCGCCACGGCGGTGAACTGACAGAACAGGATGGTGCCGAGGTAGCCGGCCGCCTGGAGCGGTCCGCGGCGCGGCGCCCGTTGCCGCGGGTTGCGCCGGAGCGCTCCGGCGTTTCTCCACTGCGCCATCGCCAAGGCGATGGAGGCCACGAACAGGATGATCGTGAGGATGAGGAACGGGGTACCTGTCAGTGTCATCGCGCGCTTTACCTGGATCCTGTGCTGCCCGGACGGATTTGCCCGGCACGCTCATGGACTGCCGGAACGCGCGTTCGGTTGCCGCTCCCTGGGAGAAAGCTGAGAGTTTGCCGAACGTTGCCGAACCCTTGACGGTGCGCCACCCGCCCACCGCGCCCGAGGGCGGTCCGGACCCGGGCAGGAAACCCTCGGCCGCCGGGTTCGCCGGCCCACCGAGGGGAGCCGGCGGCCCGGCTCCCGGGGCTCCCGCCACCACGTCGGCGAGGCGGCCGCGGCTTCGTTCCGGTCGGGAACGTCATCGGGCGCGCCTTCGCCGCCGCCCGGCCGCCCTCCACGTCACCGGCCTGCCGGTCCCCGCCGACGAGCCCTGACAGCCGTCGCCCCGGCGGCTCCGCTCGCGCCGGTTACCACCTTCCGTCGGGTCTTCGACAGGATGGGCCCATGACCGAGATTCAGACCCCCCGCCTCCTGCTGCGCCGCTGGCAGGACACCGACCTCGCCGCGATGGCGGAGATCAACGCCGATCCGGAGGTGATGCACTGGATCCGCGACGGCTCCGTGCTCGACCTGGAGCAGACCGCGGAGGCGATCGAGCGCTGGGAGGAGGAGTGGGACGAGGAGGGTTTCGGCCTGTTCGCCGTCGAGCTGCTGGCCTCGGGCGAGCTGGCCGGGTTCACCGGGCTGTCCGTTCCCGACTTCCTGCCCGAGGTGCTGCCCGCCGTGGAGATCGGCTGGCGGCTCGGCCGCCCGTACTGGGGTCAGGGGTACGCCTCGGAGGCCGCGCACGCGGTCCTGGAGTTCGCCCTGGAGGACCGGGGTCTGGACCGGGTGATCAGCATCACCCGGATCGGCAACACCGCCTCCGAGAACGTCATGCGCAAGCTCGGCATGGAGCCGGAGCGCGAGCTCACCGACCCGCGGTACGGGCACCCGCTGCGGATCCACGCGATCGACCTGACCGAGTACGCCTGACGGCCCGCCGGCGCGCCCCGCGCCCGCGGCCACTCCCCCGGCCGGTCGCCGCCGCGGCCGGCCGTCGGCATGTCCGGCCGCGCTGGCGCCGACTCCCGTACCGGATGGGGTGATTGACGGTACTTGTGCGGGTGCGGCCGGGGATCCGGGCGGCGAGTTCTGTCGGGATGGTTGACCTTGTTGAAGTGGTCATGGCAGTTTCGTGCGGCGTGGGTGTCGGCGACCTGCCGCACGCCCGCATTCCCCCACAAGGAGAGCCATGTTCAAGAGACTTGTCGCCGCCTTCGGTGCGGGCGCGGTCATCGCGGGTGTGCTGACCTTCGCCGCCTCCCCCGCGCAGGCCGTCCAGGCCGGCGACCTGACCGCCACCATCGCGCTGAGCAACTGCTCGGCCACGCTGGTGCGTTACCCCTCCTCGGTCGACACCGACCGGGCGCTCATGCTCACCAACGGGCACTGCCTGCCGACCATGCCCAGCGCCGGCCAGGTGATCCAGAACGTCAGCGCCAGCCGCAGCGGCACCCTGCTCGGCCCGTCCGGCTCCTCGCTCGGCACCGTCCAGGCGGACAAGGTCCTCTACGCGACCATGACCGGCACCGATGTGGCGCTGTACCAGCTGACCGACACCTACGCGTCGATCACCAGCAAGTACAGCACCACCGCACTGACCATCAGTGACACCCACCCGGTCGACGGCTCGTCGATGTTCATACCCTCCTCGTACTGGAAGCAGGTGTGGACCTGCTCCGTCAACGGGTTCGTCCCCACCCTGCGCGAGGACCAGTGGACCTGGCACGACTCGATCCGCTACGACAGCGGCTGCAACACCACCCACGGCACCTCGGGCTCCCCGATCGTCGACGCCGGCACCAAGCGGGTCGTCGGCATCAACAACACGGGCAACGACGACGGTGAGATGTGCACGCTGAACAACCCGTGCGAGGTGGCGGCCGACGGCACCACCACGGTGACCAAGGGGCAGAGCTACGGTGAGGAGACCTACTGGTTCACCACCTGCCTCGGCGCCGGCCGCGCCATCGACCTCACCGTCAGCGGCTGCCTGCTCACCAAGCCGGCCGGCACCGCGGTGTCGGTGACCAACCCGGGCAACCAGTCCACCGTGCTGAACGGTTCGGCCAACCTGCAGATCTCGGCCTCCGGCGGGACCGCCCCGCTGACCTACTCGGCCACCGGCCTGCCCACCGGCCTGTCGATCAACGCCTCCACCGGCAAGATCACCGGCACCGCCACCGCGGCCGGCAGCTACAACGTCACCGTGACCGCCAAGGACGCCGCCAACAAGACCGGCACCGCCTCCTTCACCTGGACCGTCACCACCACCGGCGGCACCTGCACCCCGGCCCAGCTGCTCGGCAACGCCGGCTTCGAGACCGGCTCCGCCGCGCCGTGGACCACCACCAGCGGCGTGGTCGACAACAGCGCCTCCCAGGCCGCCCACTCGGGCAGCTGGAAGGCCTGGATGAACGGCTACGGCTCCGCCCACACGGACTCCGCCTCCCAGACGGTGACCATCCCGGCGGGCTGCAAGGCCACGCTCAGCTACTGGCTGCACGTCGACACGGCGGAGACCAGCACCACCACCGCCTACGACAAGCTGACGGTGACCGTCAACGGCACCACCGTCGCCTCGTACTCGAACCTCAACAAGGCCACCGGGTACGCCCAGAAGACCGTCGACCTGTCGGCCTACGCCGGCCAGGCCGTCACGCTGAAGTTCAACGGCGTCGAGGACTCCTCGCTGCAGACCAGCTTCGTGATCGACGACACCGCGATCCAGACCAGCTGACGCCTGCTCGGCCACCCGGGCGCGGCTGACCGCGGGTGCCGGGGACGGGCCGCCCGGAGTGATCCGGGCGGCCCGTCGTCCGCTCTGCTCCGGCTGCTCCCCCGGGCCCGCTACCCGGCCTGTCCGGCGGCCCGGCGGCGGCTGCGCCGCACGACGACCGCCGTCCCGGCCCCGGCCACCAGCACGCCCGCGGCGCCGAGCGCCGTACCCCAGCCCGCGCCGCCGCCGTCCGCTGCGACCGGCGCGGCCGCCGGGATCCCGGTCGGCGGTGCGGGGGCGGCGACGGCGGACCCGGTGGCGGAGGCCGTCACCGACGCACTCGCGGACGCAGCCGGGTCCGCCGTCGGGGAGGCCGTCGGCGCGGCGGACGGCGACGCAGGGCCGGCCGTCGCGGTCGGCTCGGGCGCCGCGGTGGTGCGGGCCGCCGACGGCGTGGCGCCGGTGCTCCGCCTCGCCGTCGGCGTCGGCGTGGTGGCCGCCCGCTTGGTCGGCGTCGCGGCGCCACCGCTGCCGCCGCTGCTTCCGCCCTGCATCTGGACGGACCCCAGGCCCACCGAGCCGATCAGCAGGTAACACGGCGCGGGGGTGTCGAAGTAGACGTTCGGGTGGTAGGTCACCAGCGGGCCGTCGGCGGGCACCGTGACCGACAGCTCCAGGCGGTGCTCACCGGCCGCCAGCGCGGGCAGCGCCGATCCGGAGCCCATCCAGTACGCGTCCCCCACCGGGCCGCGGTCCTGACCCAGCGCCACACCGTGCCAGCCGCCGCCGTCCACCCGCCAGGAGGCCTGGGGCGCGGCCGCGCCGGCCGGCGCCGAGGAGATCTGGACCCGGACCGTCGTCCCCGCCGGCACCTGGTCGGTGGTACGGAAGGACGCGGACACCACGCCCGCGTGGCCACGCTGGGCGTTGACCGAGTCCCGGCCGCCCCCGCCGGTGATGGTGCCGCTCCCCTGGCAGCCGCCGACCGGGGTGTCGGCGTGGGCGGCGGGGACCACGGGGGCCGCGCAGCACAGCGTGGCGGTGGCGGCGAACAGGGCGGCAACCCGGAACCGGGACAAGGTACTCCTCATATCCGCAGGCCACCGGGCCGACGGTTGGTACGAACGGTCGAGCGGCATGCTAGCGAAGCCGCCCGGCGGGCCGCCGCCCGGGCCCGTCGTCCCGTCAGCCGGCGCCCGGGCCCTCGTCGGGACTGTGCCGGCGCCGGAGCGCGTCGGCCAGCGTCAGCAGGACCAGCAGGTTGGGCAGGCCGACCGCCGGGACCGTCAGCCACGCCTTCGGCTCACCGCGGCGGTGGACGTGCATCCGGCCCTGCTTCAGCTCGATCTTCCCGAGCTCCCGCCAGCCGATCCGCCGGCTGCCCTTCCCGAGGCCGCCGGCGTTGATGTCGATGACCCCGCCGAACTCCAGCCGCTCACCCGCCTCCAGCCGCGCCGCGTCCTTGGGCACCCGCGCCCGGGTGAACGCCTCGGTCACCCCCTCGGCGAACGGCAGCACCCCGGCGTACTCGTTGTCGACGACGATCAGGCGCCCCTGCTCGGGTGCCACCAGCAGCTGGTACTTCATGTAACTGCCGATCTGCTGAACCACCTTGACGTCGTCCCGGGCCACCCACCTGATCTCGTCCCAGTGGTGGACCTCCGGCTCGGCGCCCGCGATCTGCCGGGCGAGGCCGTGCTCGTAGCGGGCCACCCAGGTCTTGGTCCCGTTGCGGCGCAGCAGCAGCCAGGCCGCGGTCGCCAGCGCCAGCGCCGCGGCCCCCAGCATCGGGAGCCCGAAGTACCAGGTGCCGTCCTTGCGCTGGTTCTCCACCGCGATGTCCAGGCCGAAGTCGAACGCCCACCCGCCGACGGCGGCCATCAGCACGACGAACGGCCAGGGCTTCCGCTTGGGGTTGTTCTCCACCAGTTGCTGCCGGGCGCCGAGTCCGTGTTCCTGCGCGGCGGCGGCCATCGCTTCCGTCATCCGGGTCCCCCTTCGGTGTGCTGACCGGTGAGATCGGTCAGGCCCCCGATTATGGCCGTGCACGCCGGAGTTCGTCACCGGCAAGGATGGCCGCCGCGGCGGCCGCCGGCGCGCACGATCGGGTGAGCGGCGGCCGGTTCATGACCCGTCGTCAGTGCTCGGGGTTAGCGTCCCTGCCATGAACGACATCACCTTCCCGTCCGGGCCGGCCACCGGTGCCCTCGATCCGGCCGTCGCCCGTGCCCACCGCCCGTGCCCGGACCCGGGCCCGCATCCGGCGCTGGACGGCTCGCCGATCGCTCTGGTCTCCGAGGCGTTGTGGGCGGCGCTCGCCGCGATGGCGGAGGGCCTGGACCGGGCCGCCGCGGCGGCGGACCCGGCCGGCACCGCCTGCGACGTCCTGCGCCTGATCGTCGCGGCGGCCGAGGACACCGCCGAACCGGGCGAGCGGCCCGGTCTGCTGTACGTCACCCCGTCGGTGGCCGAACTCGGCAGCCGCCCGGTCTGGTTGCTGCGCTCCGGCCCGCACGGGACGGTCCTGGCGGGCTTTCCGAGCGACATGTGAACGCCCGGTGGGGCGGCGGGGCCCCGGGTCAGCCGCAGTGGCTCCAGCCGCTGGTCCAGCTGGCGCCCTGGTACGAACCGCCCCACTGGACACAGGTGTTGGCGGCGTGCGCGGTCACCGGACCGGCGTAGTAGGTGAAGCTTCCCGGATTGCCCGCCGTGGCACCGCCCTTGACCGTCAGGGTGGCGTTCATCGCGACCGGGCCGCCGGGGGTGCCGGCGATCGTGGTGACGCAGTTGTTGCCGTTGCCGGCGTTGTACAGCAGGTAGACGGTGGCGCCGCCGAGCGGGTGCTGGTCCACCACGCCGTAGCCGGCGCCGCACACCTGGGCCGGGCTGTACGCCTTGCCGGGGGTCGTGGGCGGCGTCTGCGGCGCGGCCGGGCCGGTGCCGGGTGCGGTGGCCGGCGGGCGCGGCGCGGCGGAGGTGCCGGCAGCCGGGGCGCCGGTGCCCGGTGCGGGAGGCTTGGCGGTGGTGGCCGTGGTCCCGGCGGCCGGCGAGGTGCCGGTCCCCGGCGTGGCGCCCGGCTCGGTGGCGGCGGGGCTCTCCGGGGTCGGCGCGCCCGTGGTGGGCGTGGCGCTGCCGTCGGTGGTCGCCGAGGGGTCGGCCGTGCCGTCGGTCCGGCTGTCGGCGGGTGCGGCCGAGGTGGCGCCGGCGGCGTTCGGGGAGCCGTGCTTCGGACCGGCCACCTGCACCGCCGTGGCGACCCCGCCCCCGACGACGGCGACGGCGAGGACGCCCGCCACGGTCAGCCTGACCTGCTTGCGCCGCCGCAGTTCACGCTCGTGACGCTCCGCCAGCCCCTGCCAGTCGGGCTCCGGCACTCCGGTCACCAGTGGTTCGCCGCTGTGGGCCGATTCCATCCCCCGTGCATCCGTCATAGGCCGACATCCTAGAACACCCGTCCGCCTGACCTGCGCCGGTGCTTGGCGGGCCGGGTGGGGATCCGGTGCGGATCGGGAGCGGTCCACCTCTGGACAGCCGGGCCGCCGTGCCCCACGCTTCACATCCATGACCTCACCCACCGGGCCCCGGACCGCGATCCGCGACGACCTGCTCCGCGCGGTCGACGAGGTGGCCGCGGAGACGGCCGCCCTGCTGCTCGGCTGCGACGACCCGGATCTGCCGATCCCCGGGGCCGAGTGGACGGTCGGCCAGGCGGCGGCCCACCTGGCGCTGGCCAACGAGCTGATGGCCGCGCTGGCCACGGGCGCCGAACGCCCGTACGGCGACGGCACCCCGGGCAGCCTGGCCGCCGCCAACGAGGCCTCCCTCGCCGCCTACCCCGAACGCGACCCGGCCGCCCTGGCCGACGCCATCGTCCGCCACGCCCGGGCCTTCACCGACGCCGCCGGCCCGCGCGCCGCCACCGAACCGGTCCTCACCCCGCTGGGCCCGATGGACCTCGGCACCCTCGGCTCGTACCTGCTGACCCACATGCTCGGGCACGCGTACGACATCGCCGTCGCCCTGCGGCGGCCGCACCCGATCGACCGTCACCGCGTCGCGCTGACCGTGCCGTTCCTGCGCACCGCCATGCCCAGGGTGGTGAACGACCGGGCGGCGGCGGGCCACAGTGCCTGTTACGACCTGCGGGTACGCGGCGGCGGCGGGTTCGCGGTCACCTTCACCGACGGGGTGGCGGTGGTCACCGACGGTCCGCCGCCGCGGGCCGACTGCACGATCCTGGCCGACCCGGTGGCGTTCTTCCTGCTCGCCCTCGGCCGGGTCGGCCCGGTCGCCGTCCTGCTCCGCGGCAAGATCCTCGCCTGGGGCCGCCGCCCGTGGCTCGCCCCTGGCTTCCCGGGCCTCTTCACGGCGCCCTGAGGCATCGGCACCCGGGGCCGGCCGGGTCGCGGTGCTCCGGCACTCGGCCGTCCGGGGACCCGCACCGCTCCGCAGCGGCCAACGCCACTCGCGGGGGCTACCCCCGCAGCAGGCCGCCCCCCTGCCGGACCGCGTCCACCAGGCCGGCGACCAGCTCCGCCCGCTCGGCCATGCGGTCGATCAGCAGGTACTCGTGGTCGGCGTGGGCGCCGCCGCCCACCGCGCCGAGCCCGTCGAGGGTCGGCACCCCCAGGGCGGCGGTGAAGTTGCCGTCACTGCCGCCGCCGACCGCCCGGCCCTCGATGCCGGGGAGCAGCCGCGCCGCCACCGCGAACAGCCCGGCCGAGGCGGACGCCGGCATCGGGGGCCGGCCGACCGATCCTTCGACGGTGATCTCGGCCCGGTCGAGGTGCGGGGCCAGGGCGGCGAAGGCGGACTCGATCCGTTCCTGCTCGGCGGCCGACTCGACCCGGACGTCGACGACCACGGTCGCCGCCGCCGGGACGACGTTGTCCAGCGTGCCGGCGGACGCGACGGTCGGGGTGACGGTCGTGCCGAGGTCGGGCCGGCCGAGTGCGGCGACGGCCAGGACCTGGTGGGCCGCTTCGACCAGGGCGTTGACCCCGGCCTCGGGTTCCAGCCCGGCGTGCGACGCCCGGCCCGTGACGGTGATCGTGAAGGTGCCGCAGCCCTTGCGGGCGGTCTTCAGCCCGCCGCCGTCGGCGGCCCCCTCGACCACGAGACGGCTCCGCAGGCGAGGGCCCGTTCCTCGATGAGGGGCCGGGAGGTGGCGGAGCCGACCTCCTCGTCGGCGGTCACCAGGATCTCGACGCCGGTCCGGTCCGCCAGGGCCGCGACGCCGTGGACGGCCTGCACCAGGCCGCCGAGCATGTCGAAGACGCCGGGCCCGGTCGCCCTCCCGTCCGCCACCGTGAACGGGCGCCGCTGCAGGGTGCCGAGCGGGAAGACCGTGTCGTGGTGGCCGAGGATCAGGACCCGGGGTTCGCCACCACCGGACCAGTGGACGTGGGGCCCGGCCCCGCTGTCGATCAGCCGGGCGCGTCCGCCGAGGCGGGATTCCAGGACGGCGGCGACCGTCTTCGCCGACACCGCCAGGGCCTCGAGGTCGCGCGAGGGGGACTCGACGCCGACCAGGGTCCGCAGGTCCTCGATCATCGCGTCCACGCTCACCGGGCGGGTCCTGGGCATCGTCATGGCGACAGCCTAGCCAGCCCCCACCCCTCGATGATCTTGCGCAGCGCGGAGGGGACCGGTCAGACGGGGCCGGCCGCGCGGGTCAGCCCGAGGTCGTACGCGAAGATCACGGCCTGCACCCGGTCGCGGGCACCGACCTTGGCGAGGACCCGGCCGACGTGGGTCTTGACGGTGGACTCGGCGAGCACCAGCCGCTGCGCGATCTCGCCGTTGGTCCAGCCCTGGGCGACGGCGACCAGGATCTCGCGCTCCCGCTCGGTGAGGGCGGCCAGCCGCGGGTCACCGGACGGGCCCTCGCCCGGCCCGCGGACCGGGAGGTGGTGGGCGTACGCGTCGAGCAGCCGGCGGGTCAGCCCGGGGGCGATCACCGCATCGCCGGAGGCCACCGCGCGGATCCCGGCCAGCAGCTCCTCCGGCAGCGCGTCCTTCAGCAGGAAGCCGCTGGCCCCGGCCCGCAGTGCCGCGTGCGCGTACTCGTCCATGTCGAAGGTGGTCAGCACCAGGACCCGCGAGCGGCCGCCGGCGGCGACGATCCGGCGGGTCGCCTCGATGCCGTCCATGCCGGGCATCCGGACGTCCATCAGCACCACGTCCGGGCTGAGTTCGGCGGCCCGCCGGACCGCCTCGGCGCCGTGGGCGGCCTCCCCGACCACGGAGGTCCCGGCGGTGCTCTCCAGCAGCATCCGGAAGCCGAATCGCTGGAGCGGCTGGTCGTCGACGATGAGCACGGTGGTCACGTGGCGCGGCTTTCCGGGGCTGGGGGCGGGTTGAGGTTCAGGACGGCCTCGACGGTCCAGCCGCCGCCCGGGGCCGGTCCGGCGGTGACCGTCCCGTCGAACAGGGCGGCGCGCTCGCTTATCCCGGACAGCCCCTGGCCGCCGTCGCCGGGCGGCACGGCCCGCGGGCCGTCGGCCCGCTGTCCGCTGTCCTGGACCCGGATGCGGACCACCGCCTCGTCGACCGTCAGGTGGACCTCGGCGCTGGTCCGGGGTCCGGCGTGCTTGAGGGTGTTGGTGAGCGCTTCCTGGACGATACGGTAGACGGTCAGCTGGGCGGCCGGGTCCAGCGACTCGGGGGCGCCCACCGTCCGGTACAGCACCCGCGGCCCGGCGGACCGGATCCGCTCGCACAGGTCCTCGAGGTCGGCGACGCCGGGCTGCGGCCGCAGCCCGGGACCGTCCTGGCGGTCCCGCAGAACGCCCAGCATCCGGCGCATCTCCCCGAGCGCCTGCCGGCCCGTCCCGGCGATCAGTTCCAGGGCCTGCCGGCCGCGCTGCGGGTTGGCCTCCGCGGCGTGCGCCCCGCCGTCGGCGAGACCGATGATGACCGACAGGTTGTGGCCGATGATGTCGTGCATCTCGCGGGCGACCCGGGCCCGTTCGGCGGCGGCGGCCAGCTCGGTGCGCTGGTCGCGTTCGATCTCCAGCCGGATCGCGCGTTCGCGCAGCGCCGCCAGGTGGGCCCGGCGGATCCGCAGCACCAGCCCGGTGGCGACGGACGCGGTGGCGGCGCTGACCAGGAAGAACAGCGCGTCGCCGAAGAACACCGCGGTCGAGACCCGGAAGGCGACCACGCCGAGGGCCGCGGCCATCACGGCGCACGCCCAGGGCAGGTGCCGCAGCCTGCCGTGCACGGCCAGGCTGTACAGGGCGATCAGCAGCGCCACGTCCGCACGCAGCCACACCATGACCGTCCACTGCACGATGAAGACGGCCGCCACGACGCCGAAGGTGGCGGACGGCGCCCGGCGGCGCCGCACCCCCTGCTCGGCCTCGACATCGCCTTCCGCGGGAGCGAGGCGCAGGAGCGGCTGCTCGCGGTCTTCGACGAGGGCGTGCTC
>NZ_JBEZIR010000074.1:0-42886 GCF_040651175.1 Kitasatospora sp. NPDC048540 | reverse complement strand
ACCCGGCTGTGCTCCCTCGGTCTCGCCCGGACGGTGGTCGGGGCGCGGCTCCTGGGTCGGGCGGGCGGCCGTCAGGCGTGGCCGAACGTCACGTCGGCGAGTTCGGCCGCGTCCTCGACCGGGGTGAACAGCGACGGGTCGTCGATGTCACGCACGGCCTCGCGCCAGGAGGGGGCGCTCGACACGATGAACCCCTCCCAGGTGGAGCGGAGCAGGAAGACCGAGTCCGCCCAGGCCGGGTCGAGGGAGTACCGGGAGCAGATCCCGGCGCCCTCCTGCGGCGTCGCCCGGACGACGGTCAGGCCGTCGGCGACAGGCCGGATGAACAGCGACCTGACATGACCGAACTGGATCTCGATCCGGGTGGCCGGCGCGCCCTGGGCGAAGGTGGGGTTGCTCTGCAGCCGCAGGGTGGTGTGGGTGGCACTGCACCACCACAGGTGGAAGGCCCGGTCGGGCCAGTTCATCGTCATCACTCGACTCCGTTCAGGCCGGGGGTGACGTTCCTCCAGGCCGGTTCTGTCATCTCTTTCTTGGGGACCAGCTTGCCTCCGAGATAGAAGTCGATCTTGGACCAGTCCCGGTCGCCGACGCGGCACGCCTTCCCGATCACCGACATCTCCCAGGTGGTCCCGTAGCCGCTGTCCGCGGCCTTGCCCGGCCCGGCGCGCATGCCGCGCTGGTAGGCGCGGAGGAAGATGTCGGCGGCGTTGTCACCGGGCAGACCGTCCAGTGCGATGGAGATCTTCACGTTCGCGTCGGACGCCACCCGCTGCACCCCGGTGATCCACAGGGGTGCCTTCGAGGTCGCGTCCTCGGCGCCCCAGGGGTCCCCGTTGAAGGTGTGGGCCCCGATGGAGCTCGCCAGGTCCTCGAACACGCCCTTGGCGTCGTTGACCCCGAGTGCGATGTGGCCGCACACGTCGCCGAGGGTGCAGGCCTGCGCCTCCTTGTCGATCACCCGCACCTCGCAGTTGTGGACCAGGACGGGCGTTTCCCCGGCCAGCACGTAGTAGGTGTGCAGGTCGTCGACGGTCAGGTCGTAGGCCGTCGTGGGCGCGGTCGAGTAGTTGCGGACCTCCGCCACCGTGACGGTCCGGCCGTCGGCGGTGGTGAGCAGGTCCCCGGCCTTGAGGTCGGCCGCGGCGGTCCAGCGCTTGGTGGTGTCGTTCCAGAACGGGTGGTGCCCGGTCGCGGTCAGCGACTCGGTGGCGCCGGACGCCGTGGTGACCTTGAGGTCGGTGAAGTCCTTGTCGTCGGGGGTGACGATGGTCGCCGTCACCGGCTTCGCGGTCTTCTCGTCGGTCACCGGCCCGGCCGAGGCGACCTCGTCCCCCTGCCGGACCTCGTTGATCGGCTTGCTGCCGCCGTCACCGAGCAGGACCCTCGTCCCGGCGGGGAAGCTGTGGCGGCAGCCCACGACCTTCTCGACGAGCTTGCCGAAGGAGCTGGTCAGCTTCTTCGCCGCCCCCTTGGCCGCGGTCCTCAACGCGACCTTCTCGGCGGCGCGGACGGCGGAGGACTCCACCCCGGCCGGCGAGGGCATCGGCACCGGCCCGAAGATGTGCTCCAGGAAGCGGCCGACCTTGTAGCCCTTCATCTTGGTCTGCGGGCCGTCGATGTCACCGCCCAGGTTCTTCAGGAAGGTGGTGCCGTTCATCGGGCTCTGCGGGTGCTCCCGCTCGTACTTGAGCCGGTCGGCGCCCTCGGTGTCACCGGTGAGCCGGTCCCAGGCCTCGCCGAGCTGGGAGACCTCGTCGACGGCCGCGTGGTAGTAGCCGCTCATCGCGGCACCGGCCTGCTTCACGCCGCTGTTGAACGTCGACTTGGTCGACTTCCACAGGCTCGACGCCTTGTCGGAGAACCAGTTCAGGCCGCTCGGGTCGCTGTAGTCGATCGGGTTGTTGTTGCTGTAGGCGTAGCCGTTCCACTGCTGCGGCGATCCCGGGCTCAGGAGCGGGTCCGGGTTGATGAACCGGCCGTGCACGGGATCGTACTGACGGGCCCCCAGGTCGGTGAGCCCGGTGGCGTCGTCCTTGGTGCCGCCGACGAAGCCCTTGGCCCCGGCCCAGGCGCCGGCCGCGGGCTGGGTGCCGCGGGCGTTGCCGAACGGGTCGGTCGGGCGCCGGGTGACGGTCTGGGCCGCATCGGTGTCGATCTGCACGCTGCTGGTGCCGTGCGGGTCGCTCGCCTGGTAGACGAGCTTGCCGCCGCCGGTCGGGGCGGTGACCCGGGTGACGGTGATCCCGCCGGGCGCGGTGTAGGAGCGCACGTCGCTCATCGAGCCGCTGGCGGTGTCCAGGGTCAGCTCGTCCATGCCCAGGTACAGCGTGGTGCTGCCGGGGTTCCGGCGGATCAGCTGGCTGCCGTCCACGTCGTACAGGTACGAGGTACCGGCCACGTCGCCGGTGCGGGTGAACGAGGCCAGCTTCTCCTCGCCGTCCCAGACCAGGTCGGCGGTACCCGAGACGTCCGTGACGGCGGTGGTGCCGCCGACGGCGTCGTACTGGAAGGTGGTGGCCTTGGTCCCCGAGGCCGAGGTGGTCGAGGCCGTCAGCAGCGCGTGCGGGCCACCGGTGCCGCCGCCCGTGTTCGGTGCGGTGGTCCTGGTGTTGGCGCCCGCGCCGAAGGTCTGGACGGTGGTGACGTCCTTGCCGGTGTCACCGGTGACGTCGTGCTGGACCAGCTTGGTGCGGTTGCCGGTCCGGTCGTACTCGTAACTCTGCCAGTACGGGGACGGACCGCCGACCGAGGGCTTGCCGCCGGTCACGGCCGGGCCGCTCCCGTTGACGCAGCCGCCGATGCCGGGGACGGACGGGGCGGCCTTGGTGGTCACGCTCCCGGTGTCCGTCCAGGCGTTGGTGAGCCGGCCGGCGTAGTCGGTGGTGAAGCACTGGGTGTCGGTGACGGAGGCGTTCTGCTTGTCGGTGACGGACGTGATCCGCCCGGCCGGGTTGAAGGTGTAGCCGGTCTCGTCGACCGACGTGGTGCCCGTCTGCCGGTCCAGGAAGGACTTGACGACCCGTCCGGTCGCCCAGTCGTACTGCTGGGTGGAGACCACCTGGCGGCCCCAGTCGCCGACGGTCGTGCGGGTGGCCCGCCCGAGTGCGTCGTACTGGACGTCGGTGACCAGGGTGCTGTTGCCGCCGGAGGCCAGCAGCAGGCCGGTGTTGGTGTAGGTGTAGTCGATGCCCTCGGCCGGCAGGCCGCCCACCGCGGGCAGGTCCGTGTGCACGAGTGAGCCGAGGACCGGCGAGTACTCGTTGGCCGTGGTGTAGGTGCCGGCCAGTGCGCCCTCGGCGGCGGGGATCGTCAGGCTGACCCCGAGCGGCCGGTACGAGGTGTCGTAGCCGGTGACCGCCTGGGTGTAGGCCGCGCCGGAGGCACCGCCCACGTAGCGGGTCGAGGAGGTCGGCTGGCCCTTGGCGAGGGTGTCGTAGCTCCAGCCCGCGAGCTGGTTGGCCGGGGCGACGCCGCCCTTGTACATCCCGGTCCTACGGCCGAGGAGGTCGTAGGTGTAGGCGAGCTTCTCGCCCTTGGCGTCGGTGATGGTGGCCAGCCGCGAGTCCGCGTCGTAGCCGTAGGTGGTGGTCCCGGTGTCCGGGTCCTGGTTGGCGACGACACGGCCGCGCTGGTCGTAGGTGTAGGACCAGGTGTTGCCCGCGGCGTCGGTCCGGGTGGCGGGCTGGCCGCCCGGGGTGAAGGTGAAGGTGCTGACCTCGGCGTCGGCCGCCTTGCCGGTGGCCACCGCTCCGCGGTACTGCCACAGCTGGGTGGTACGGCCGCGGGCGTCCAGCACGGAGCTGGTGGCCGAGCCGCCCTGCGGCGGGGTGACGTCGATCCGGTCGGCGCCCGGGTAGGCGGTGGAGGAGGTCCACTGCTGCTGCCCGTACGAGACGAAGGTGCTGGTCAGCGGTCGGCCCAGGCCGTCGTAACCGACCCAGGTCTCGGCCGGGACCTGCGAGTCCTGCGGGACGAAGACGGTGCCGTTCGGGCCTGTGGTCTGCTCGAAGTACGGCGCCGAGGCCTTGATCGCCCAGCCGTGCGAGTCGAAGACGCTGTCGGTGATCAGCCGGCCGGTGCCACCGGTCGGCAGGCTGGTCTGGGTCTGCCGGAGCCGGCCCAGACCGTCGTAGAGCTCGGTCTTCTTGGAGTAGGACTCGTCCTCCAGCAGCGACTCGGTGGTGATCACCGACGGCGCCGAGGTGCCGTTGATCGCGTAGCTGAACTTCTGCGAGGGCGTCAGGTTGGCCGCCCGGGTGGAGGTCCACAGCGCGGTCAGCCGGCCGAGGCCGTCGTAGCTCTGGGTCGTGGTGCGCTGGTTGATGTCCGAGTTGGTCAGCGGCAGCCCGCGGCCCGGGTCCTCGGTCACCGTGCTCGTCCAGGACGCCCCCATCGGGCCGTACTGCCTGGTCTCGGTCGGCAGCGCCCCGGTGGCCGGGGTGTACGCGGTGGTCGTGGTGATCGCGGTGGTGGTGGCGCCGGAGAGCTGGTTGCCCGCGGCGTCGTAGGTGGAACCGTCGGAGTCGGCGGTGGCGAGGGTGCGGCCGTAGACGTCCTGGGAGGTCACGTGGCCGAGGTCGACGTAGACCGGCCGGCCCTGGGCGTCGTAGTGGTCGAGGGTCTGCGCACCGGTGGAGTCACCGGCCGCACCGGCCTGCCCGAACGGCTTGCCGTCGTAGAGCGACCGGACGTCGGAGACGGTGGTGCCCGCCGTGGCCGCGGTGCCGCAGGGGCCGGCCACGACCTTCTTCTCGCTCACCAGGTCCAGCCGCAGCGGGTCGCTGCTGACCGCGTACGTGGTGGTGGTGCACAGCACGGGGGCGGCGGCGGTGCCGTCGCCGTTGTCCTGGACCTGGATCTGCCGGTTGCCCTTGGCCGGGTCGCTGGTGCCGGTGGTGCTGACCGTGCGCCAGCTGCCGTCGGCCAACAGCTCCTTGCTGGTGCTGGTGGCGGTGGACGCCGGGTAGCGGGCGAGCAGGTCGGGCATGCCGCCCTGCTGCTTGTGGGTCGCGGTGACCTGCTGGCTGCCGGAGGTGCTGCCCTGCATCGCCCGGACGCTGCCGCCGGCCCGGTCGAAGGACTCGGTGGCGACCGCCGTCCCGGCCAGCCAGTCGCTGTCGGTGACGCTGCCGCCGAGCGGGCTGGTGACCGCCACGCTCCGCTTGGAGCCGTCGGCCTTGACGTCGCCGTCCATGCCGCGCAGGTAGGTGGTCCGCTGCTGGGTCCTCGGGGCCTCGCCCCCGTACCCGCTACCGGTGGTGAGGGTCACCGTCTGGTAGCCGCGGAACCCGTCCCAGGTCCGGGTCTTGGGGTCGGTGAACTCCCCCTCGTTGCGGTGCCACGCGGCGCCGCCGCCGTAGGAGTAGTCGGTCGACCTGATCAGCGAACCGCCCACCGCGTCCTGCTCGGTGACCGACTTGACCAGGTACTTGTGGAACCAGTCGTTGACCGGGTCCGGCGAGGACTGGCCGGGCAGGTACCACTTGACCGGCATACAGGCCATGGTGTTGCCGTCCTCGGAGGACGGCATGTGGTTGTTGACCCGGGAGCACTCGGTGTCCTGGAACACCACGTTGATCCGGCTGCCGGTCTCGGTGGTGATCTGCTGGATCCGGGGGCGGTTGAACGCCGGCTGCGCCGGGGTCAGCCCGTCCACCCGGTTGGGCAGCTCACGTGCGGTGAAGGAGACCGCGGGCAGGGTGACGGCCGGCTGGCCGTTGGTGCCGGTGCGCTGGACCGAGTCCAGCCACAGGGCCGGCTTGGTGCCGTCGCCCGGGTTGGGGAAGGAGTGCTTCAGCGCCCAGGAGTCGACGGTGCGGTAGGCGGAGCCCACCAGCACCTCGGTGGAGATCCCGGTCAGCCGCTTGGTGCTGAAGAAGGTCGGCGCGTAGTTGGTGCAGGTGCCGCTCGCCGCGCAGATCTGGTCAACCGGGACGTCCGGCCAGGACGAGGCGTTGGCGGTGGTGCGCTGCGCGTCGGCGCAGGTGATGTTGCCGGACGGCAGGCAGCGCTCGGAGGAGCTGAAGGTGACCTTCGCGGCCGGCTTGGCCGCGCCCTTGGCGGCGATCTGGTCGGGCAGCCGCTGCCCGTACGCGATGCCGGTCAGGTAGCCCGCCCGGTCGTAGCCGGTGAGCACGCCGTTGGGGTAGTTCTGCACCCCGCCGCGGCTGTAGGAGTTGGTCTCCTTGGCGTAGCCGTAGGTGGTCAGGTTCTGGTGCGCGTCGACCACGTAGTCCAGCGACCAGCGCCAGCCCATGGTGCACCAGGAGTCCTTGCCGGAGCCGGAGCTGTAGCAGGGGTCCCCCGCGTTGGGCGAGTACACCGGTACGCCCCAGGCCGAGTTGGCGGACGGGTCGGTGCCGTCGCCGCCGGGCAGGCGGGTGCGGCCGAACCAGTACTGGGTGCCGTCGGTGGTGGTGACCTTCCAGTGCTCGCCGCCGTTCAGGCCGTTCGGCGCACCGGTGAGCAGTTCGACCTTCGAGCCGTCGTCACCCTCCAGGTGCCAGACGCCGGTGGAGTCGTCGCGCACCAGGGTGCCGGAGTGGCCCGCCAGGCTGAGCGTCGCGTTCTGGCCGCCCCAGCACAGGTCGGCGGAGTCCTTGATGCCGGCCTTGTCGCAGGGCCGGTAGGTGCGCTCGATGAAGCCGGCGTCGTAGCTCCAGCCCTCGCCGATCCAGGAGGCCTGGGCGTTCTGCGCCGAGTTCTTGCCGTCCACCGAGGACGAGTCGTAGCCGAGCGACACCGAGGGGGCCGCGCCGCCGAGCGAGGCCGGGGTCTGGATCGGGTACGCGTAGGTGAAGTTGCCGACGCTGCCGCCCGAGCCCCAGTTGGCGGACGGGTTGAGCGAGGTGGCGGCGTAGCTGCCGGCGGCCCCGGAGGCGCCGGTGGTGGTCGCCAGCACCATCGGCGCGGCGGCCGCCGGGCCGCCCTGCGCGGGGGCGGCGAAGAGGCCACGGGCCTGCTTCCCGCCCTCGGCGGGCTTCGCGCCCGTCGCGGCCGGCAGGGCGACCTCGGCCTTCAGCACGCCCGCGGCGTCGACCGTGGACGCCACCGGGGTGGCCTTGCGGCAGTCGGCCGCCTCGGGGCTGGTCAGGGCGCAGGCCGGGAGGGCCACCAGCCGGGTCCGGTCGGACCAGGCGGCGCCCTGCAGGGCCTTGAGGTCGAGCGCGACCTTGACCCGCTCGGCGGGTGCCCCGGTGTCGGGGGCGGTCGCGGTCAGCGTGACGGTCGGTCCGGTGGCACCGGCCGCCCGGCCCTTGGCCGCGTCACCGACCTCCACCTGGACGGACCGGGCGGTGCCGGGGCCGGCCGGGGCGAGCGCCACCGGAAGCCGTCCCGCCTGCACCAGGGTGGTGTCGCCGGCCGCCGCGGCGGCCGGCTTGCGTCCACCGCCGAGGTCGACCACGGCGGTTCCGGCGAACGTGCCGGCGGCGGAGGGCTTCCACGCCTCCGGCACCGGGTACGCGGGGCCCTTCGGCGCGGTGAGCGCCAGGTCCTTCCCCTTGACCGGTGTGGCCGCGACGCCCAGCGGCGTCTTCGGCGTCCAGACCTTCCCGTGCGGCCGTGCGGCCGCCATTGCCTCTGCGGACGGAGCCGTCAGCAGCCCCGTCACCACCGCCATCAGGCTGATCAGCCCGACCGAGCGGCTACGTCTCATCCACCCGGTCGGCCTGTCGGCCGGGCGGCCCCCGAATATGCCGGTCACAACTCTCCTAGCTCCTGTGGAACTCATGTGATCGATGATCAGATGAGCACACTAGGTGCACGGAGTGGCGACCGGTCGCACGCGACCGTCCACAGCCTGAAGCTTTTGTAAAAGTTTGACATCCCGTCAGCGCGTCCCGCTCCCGCGCGGGCCGGTCGCCCGAGGAACTCCACCGGTCGGCAACGGCCTTCACCGTCCGCACCGGCGCTCCGCCCCGTGCACCGGATGATGCAGGAAACGTGTGCAGACGGTGTGCATGACGTGCCCCGGACATGCGTCGGCGGGCGGCCCCGGGTCGAAGACCGGGAGCCGCCCGCCGGACGGGGCGTCAGGGTGTCACTCGCCGAGCGCCGCCCGGGCGTCGACGAAGGCGGCGACGGCGCGCTCGACGTCCTCGGTGGAGTGGGCGGCCGACAGCTGGACCCGGATCCGGGCCGCACCGTGCGGGACCACCGGGTAGGAGAAGCCGATCACGTACACGCCGCGCTCCAGCAGCAGCTCGGCGAGCCGGCCGGCCTTGGCCGCGTCGCCGATCATCACCGGGGCGATGGCGTGCTCGCCGGGCAGGATCTCGAAGCCGGCCTCGGTCATCCTCGACCGGAACAGCGCGGTGTTGGCGGCGAGCCGCTCGCGCAGGTCGCCGGACTTCTCCAGCAGGTCGAGCACGGTGAGCGAGGCGGCCGCGATCACCGGGGCCAGCGAGTTGGAGAACAGGTACGGCCGGGAACGCTGGCGCAGCAGTGCGACGATCTCGCGGCGGGCCGCGACGTAGCCGCCGGACGCGCCGCCGAGCGCCTTGCCGAGGGTGCCGGTGATGATGTCGACCCGGTCCATCACGCCGTGCAGCTCGGGGGTGCCGCGGCCGTTGGCGCCGACGAAGCCGACGGCGTGCGAGTCGTCGACCATCACCATGGCGTCGTAGCGGTCGGCCAGGTCGCAGATCTCGCGCAGCGGGGCGATGTAGCCGTCCATCGAGAACACGCCGTCGGTGACGATCAGCCGGCGGCGGGCGTGCTGGGTGTCCTTGAGCTGCTGCTCCAGGTCGGCCAGGTCGCGGTTGGCGTAGCGGTGGCGGCGGGCCTTGGAGAGCCGGATGCCGTCGATGATGCTGGCGTGGTTGAGCGCGTCGGAGATGACGGCGTCGCGCTCGTCGAGCAGGGTCTCGAAGACGCCGCCGTTGGCGTCGAAGCAGGAGGAGTAGAGGATGGTGTCCTCCTGGCCGAGGAACGCGGACAGCCGCTCCTCCAGCTGCTTGTGCACGTCCTGGGTGCCGCAGATGAAGCGGACGGACGCCATGCCGTAGCCCCAGCGGTCGAGGGCGTCCTTGGCGGCGGCGACCACGGCGGGGTGGTCGGCGAGGCCCAGGTAGTTGTTGGCGCAGAAGTTCAGCACCTCGCCGTCGCGGCCGGTGACGGCCACCGCCGCGCTCTGCGGGGTGCCGATCACGCGCTCGGGCTTGAACAGGCCGGCCTCGCGGATCTCGTCGAGGGTGGCGGCGAGGTCGTCGCGGACGTTGTCGAACACAGTGGCTCCTAGCGGGGGGTCAGAGGGTCGGACGGTCCGGTCTCAGGCGGTCCAGTCGAGGATGACCTTGCCGCAGTTGCCGCCGGCGGCCTCGTCGAAGGCGGCGGCGAACTCGGTGGCGGGGTACCGGCCGGTGATCACCGGGGAGAGGTCCAGGCCGCCCTCCAGCAGGACCGACATCGCGTACCAGGTCTCGAACATCTCGCGGCCGTAGATGCCCTTGATGGTGATCATCGAGGTGACGATCCGCGACCAGTCCACCGGGAACTCGTCGGCGGGCAGGCCGAGCATGGCGATCTTGCCGCCGTGGGTCATGTTGGCGATCATCGACTGCATCGCCTCGGGGCGCCCGGACATCTCCAGGCCCACGTCGAAGCCCTCGCGCAGGCCGAGCTTCTGCTGGCCCTCCTCGATGGTGTGCTCGGCGACGTTGAGCGCCAGCGACACCCCGACCTCGCGGGCAAGCTCCAGCCGGTACGGCGACACGTCGGTGATCATCACGTTGCGGGCGCCGGCGTGCTTGGCGACGGCGGCGGCCATGATGCCGATCGGGCCCGCGCCGGTGACCAGCACGTCCTCGCCGACCAGCGGGAAGGAGAGCGCGGTGTGCACGGCGTTGCCGAACGGGTCGAAGATCGCGGCGACGTCCAGGTCGACCGGGACCCGGTGCACCCAGACGTTGGAGGCGGGCAGCGCCACGTACTCGGCGAACGCGCCGTCGCGGTTGACGCCCAGGCCGACCGTGTTGCGGCACAGGTGACGGCGGCCGGCCAGGCAGTTGCGGCACTTGCCGCAGACCAGGTGGCCCTCGCCGGAGACCAGGTCACCGACGCTGATGTCGGCGACGGCGGAGCCGATCGCGGCGACCTCGCCGACGAACTCGTGGCCGAGGGTGAGCGGCGTCCTGATGGTGTTCTGCGCCCAGCCGTCCCACTTGCGGATGTGCAGGTCGGTCCCGCAGATCCCGGTCCGCAGCACCTTGATGAGCACGTCACCGGGGCCGATCTCGGGCTCGGGGACGTCCATCAGCCAGAGCCCGGGCTCGGCCTTGTGCTTGACGAGTGCCTTCACGGGATGTGCTCCTGACGCGTACGGGGTGGGGCCTGCGGTGGGCAGGCCGAAACCGCCCGGCGTGCGGTGCACAGGGTTCGGTGGCGCGCGCGGCCGTCCGGGCAGGAGCAATCTGCCTGGTCGGACGGGGTGCGGTCCATCGAGGAATTCTTAACGGCCGCCACAGCAGGGCTTCACGATCCTCCCCGAGCAGGCGCCCCGCGCCCGCGTCGGCGTGCCGTGGCCCACCCGATCGCTCCACCCGTTCGGCCCAGCCTCCCCGGCCCCGGCGCCGACCCCGGCCCCACGGCCGGCTAGCGGCGCGCCGTCGTCGGGTCGCCCGGGCGGCCGGTGGCCGGGTCGACGGTGAAGACCGTGGTCTCCGTCGCCGAGGTCACGGTGATCCGGTCCGGCCCGGACCATTCGGCGCGCTTGAAGGAGCCGCGCCCGTCCCGCTCGTCCCACACGCCCAGGTCCCAGTGGCGGGCGGACCAGCCGGTGCCGGTCAGCAGCTCCACGTGGTAGACCGGGTCGACCGAGAAGGCGGTGTCGGTCACGGTCAGCACGCGGTCCGGACGGTGCGGGTCGGCCTTCCGGTCGACCGCCCGCCCGTCGCCGCCGGTCGCGTACGACAGGAGCGCGATCGGGAACCCGACGAACATCAGCGCGACCAGGACGGCCGCGCCGCCGATCTGCGACCACCTGGTGCGGAATTCCAGCTCGACCACGGCGGAGACCACGGTCAGCACGACCGCGGCACCGATCAGCGGTACGGGGTGGTCGGCCCAGCGCGCGACCTCCACCAGCCCGCCCGAGTGGGAGGCCTGACGGCCCAGCGCGTGGACCACGAGCGCGGCCAGCGCCAGCCCCCTCAGTGACCATGCGATCTGCCTGCGACGTCGTGCTGTCATCCACTCCCCCGGTGATCGTCAGAGCGGGCCATGCTACGCGGCGCCGCCTCAGCCCTTCACCGCGCCCTCCTCGACGCCCCGGAAGAAGAAGCGCTGCAGCAGCGCGAAGACCACCACGATCGGGAGGAAGGCGATCATCGTGCCGGCCGCGATCAGCCGGGGGTTGGCGCTGAAGGTGCCGTTCAGGTACTGGAGTCCGACGGTGAGGGTGTAGTGGTCGGGGTCGGTGAGGACGATCAGCGGCCACAGGAAGTCGTCCCAGGCGCCGATGAACGCGAAGATGACCACCACGCTGAGCATCCCGCGCACGTTGGGCAGGCCGACGTGGACCAGCCGCTGCCAGGCGTTGGCGCCGTCCACCAGGGCGGCCGCGTCCAGTTCCGCCGGGACGGCCCGGAAGGCGGTGCGCATCAGCAGGACGTTGAGCATCCCGATGGCGCCCGGCAGTGCGACCCCCACCAGGGTGTCGGCCAGGCCGAGGCTGCGGACGGTGACGTACTGGGAGACGATGGTGACCTCGCCGGGCAGGACCAGGGTCGCCAGGAAGAGTCCGAGCACCGCCCGCGAGCCGCGGAACCGCAGCCGGGCCAGCGCGAACCCGGCCAGCGTCGCGCCGACCGCGTTGCCGGCCACCGTGACGGCCGCCACCACCAGCGAGTTGAGGGCGTAGGTCCAGACCGGCACGGTGTCGGCGACCGTGGCGTAGTTGGCGAGCGTGGGGTGGTGCGGGAGGAAGCCGGGGCTGCGGGTCCAGATGTCCTCGTCGGCGCCCTTGAGGGAGGTGGACAGCTCCCACAGGAACGGCCCGACGGTGAGCAGCAGGACCAGTGCGAGCAGCAGGTAGCGGACGGCCTTCTCGGTCGGCGAGGTGGAGTTGAACCCCCTGGCGGGGCGGCCCGGGCCGGTCATCGGGAGTCCTTCCGGTCGAGGCGCAGCAGCAGGAGCATCGGGCCGAGGGTGACGGCGAACAGCAGCAGGCTGAGCGCGGAGGCGTAGCCGAGGTGCCCGGTGAAGCCGCGGCTGTACATCTGGATCAGCATCACCACCGACATGTCGCGGCCGCCCGGGCCGCCGGTGCCGTCGGAGAGCACGTACAGCTCGGAGAAGACCCGCAGGGCGGAGACCGAGATCAGGACCGAGACCAGCAGCATGGTGTTCCGGACCCCGGGCAGGGTGATGTGCCAGAACCGGCGGACGGCCGAGGCGCCGTCGACGGCGGCGGCCTCGTGGAGTTCGCGGCCGATGTTCCCGAGTGCGGAGAGGTAGATGACCATGTAGTAGCCGAGGCCCTTCCAGACCGTCAGGCCGATGGCGCTGAGCAGGAGCAGCCAGCGGTCGGTGAGGAAGGGCACCGGCCGGTCGACCGCGCCGAGTTCCTGGGCGAGGCCGTTGAGCAGGCCGCGGTCGTCCAGCACCCAGCCCCAGATCAGGGCGACCACCACGGCGGAGGCGATCACCGGGGTGTAGAAGGCGGTGCGGAAGACGGTGATCCCGGGGAGCTTGCGTTCGACCAGCACCGCGAGCAGCAGCGGGAGCAGGGTCAGCAGTGGCAGGCAGATCAGGAGGTAGACCAGGCTGTTGACCAGCGCGTCGGCCAACTGTTCGTCGCTCAGGGCCCGGTGGAAGTTGTCCAGGCCGACGAAGCGGCCGCCGCCGAGCGGCCGGGCGTTGGTGAAGGAGAGGATGACGGTGTTGATCGAGGGCCACAGGTTGAACACCGCCAGCCACAGCAGGGCCGGGCCGGTCAGCAGCCAGGGGGTGAGCCGGCGGCCGTGGGTCAGCCGGCGGGTCGGCCGTCGGTTCATCGGGTTGCCTTCCCGGTGGGGCGGGGCCGCCGTGCGCGAACGGCGGCCGCCGCGGGGGCCGCCGGTGCGGGCGCACGGCGGCGCCCGGGGGCGGTTACTGCGCGAGGAGCTGGTTGCAGCGGGCGACCGCGGTGTCCAGGGCCTGCTGCGAGGTGGCGCCGCCGCTGATGGCGAGGGCGATCTGCTGGTTGACGATGTCGCTCATCGCGCCGTCCACCTGGACGGGTTGGAGCATGGCGGCCTTGGCGAGCGAGCCGAAGGCGATCACCTTGGCGTCGCTCGCGTTGGTGCCGTCGCTCCTGGCGAAGAACGGGTCCTGGGCGGAGGCCTTGGTGGAGGGGAAGATACTGGTCAGGTGGGCGAAGGCGGCCTGGTTCTCGGCGTTGGTCACCCAGCGGGCCAGGGCCACGGCGGCGGGTTTGTTCTTGCTGCCCTTGGCCACGGACAGGCCCTGGACGTACAGCGGCGGGGTGCCGATGGCCGGGGACGGGACGACCTGGGGCGCCAGCGACGGGTTGTCGGTGGCCAGGCCGCTGATGAAGTTGGCGCCGCCGGTGGTCCAGGCGGCGGTGCCGGCGGTGAACAGCTTGGCGTTGCCCGCGTACTTGTCGGTGAGGACGTCCTGCGGCAGCAGGCCGCGCGCGAAGGCGTCCCGGTACCGGTCCAGCAGGGCGGCGGCCTGCGGGGTGTTGAAGGTGAAGCTCTTGCCGTCCTCGGCCATGATCTTCACGCCGGCGTTCGCCAGGTCGCCGAGGCCCGGTTTGCGGCTCATCAGGTAGACCCGGCCGCCGGACCTGTCCTTGACCGTCTGCGCCTGGGCGATCAGCTCGTCGAGGCTGGTGGGCGGTTTCTTCGGGTCGAGGCCGTACCGGGTGAGCAGGTCGGCGTTCCAGTAGTTGACGTCGGTGTTGAGGTACCAGGGGTAGCCGTACGCGCCGGGGTGCCCGGCGTAGCGGTAGGCGTCGATGCCGCCGGCCACGTAGTCCTCGGCGAGCTTCGGGTCGGCCTGGCCGACGTCGAGCAGCAGGTTCTGTCCGACCAGCGGGAGGGCGAAGTCGGGCGGCAGGTTGACCACGTCCGGCAGGGTGCCGGCGGCGGCCTGGCTGAGCACCTTGTCGGCGTAGCCGTCGCCGGGCTGGTCGAGCCAGTCGACCTGGGTGCCGGGGTACTTCTTCTCGAAGGCGTCGATGACGCTCTGCACGTAGTCGGTGAACTTCGGTTTGAGGGCCCAGGTCTGGAGCGAGACCTTGCCCTTGACTTCTCCGGTGACGGCTCCGCCGGCGTCCTCGGACGCCTTGTCGCCGCCGAGGCCGCAGCCCGCCAGCGTGACGGCCGCGGCCAGTGCCACGGTCAGCCGTGTCCAGTGCCTTCGCATGTGTCTCTCCCGGTCTGCTGCGACAGGACGCGTCTGCGCCGTCTGGTTGCGGAGGGGCTTCAACGGAGCGAGGAGGTACGGGGGTCGGGTGGACCGACCGGGACGGCCGCCGGGGGGATCCCGGGATCCGGGCCGGTCCGAAAAGTTCACTAAACCGGTCTAGCGACTCGGGACTATCCTCCGGGCTACACTCCGGTGTCAAGACGTCGGCACCGGCGCCTTCCGGACACCGCGCGGGCGTTCCCGGCCACGCCGCGCCGTCCCGGCCCGCCGTGCCCGGCGCCCCGCCGGGCCGGCCTCCCGCAGTGACCAGCGCCCGGGTGCACGGGCGGAGGAGCCGCGTCCGTGTCCAGACCGACCATCGCCGACATCGCCCAGCGGGCGGGCGTGTCCAAGGGCGCCGTCTCGTTCGCGCTGAACGGCCGGCCGGGCGTCAGCGAGTCCACCCGGCAGCGGATCCTGCGGGTCGCGCAGGAGATGAACTGGCGTCCGCACAGCGCGGCCCGGGCGCTCGGCGGGGCCCGGGCCGGGGCGGTCGGGCTGGTGCTGGCCAGGCCGGCCAGGACCATCGGGGTGGAGCCGTTCTTCGCCCAGCTGCTGTCCGGGCTGCAGGCGGGGCTCTCGGCGCACGCCGTCGCCCTCCAGCTGATGGTGGTCGAGGACACCGCCGCCGAGACGGAGGTCTACCGGCGCTGGGCCTCCGAGCACCGGGTGGACGGCTTCATCCTGGTCGACCTGCAGCAGCGCGACCCGCGGATCGGGGTGCTGGAGGAGCTCGGCCTGCCGACGGTGGTGCTGGGCGGCCCCGGGCACCACGGCCGGCTGCCCAGCGTCTGGGCTGACGACCGGGAGGCGATGCTGTCGATCGTCGACTACCTGGCCGCGCTCGGCCACCGCCGGATCGCCCACCTGGCGGGGCTGCCCGCGTTCCAGCACACCCAGCGCCGGATCCGGGCGCTGCGGGACGCCTCGCGCCGGCTCGGGCTGGAGGAGGCGGTGTCGGTGCCGACCGACTTCAGCGACGCGGAGGGCGCGGCCGCCACCCGCACCCTGCTGGCCCGCGCCGCCCGCCCGACCGCGATCGTCTACGACAGCGACGTGATGGCGGTGGCGGGGCTCGGGGTGGCCGCCGAGATGGGCGTGTCGGTGCCGGGCGAGCTGTCCGTCGTCTCGTTCGACGACTCGGTGCTGGCCCGGATCGTCCACCCGGCGCTCACCGCGCTCTCCCGGGACACCTTCGCGCTCGGGGAGCAGGTCGCCGGGGCGCTGCTGGCCGCCGTCGCGGACCCGTCCTCGGCCCGCGACATCCGGACCGCCACCCCGCGCCTGACCGTCCGTGAGAGCACCGCGCCACCCGGTCTTGGCAGGCACACTAAATCGGTTTAGGCTCCGAGCGAAGCGCACGGCACCGAGGCCGGCCCGGCCGGCCCGTACCCGCCGTCGCGCCCCCGTACGCACCGCCGGGGCCGCTGGGCCCCGACCGGCCGCAGGAGGACGCGCGTGACGACGCAGCACCCAGGGCCAGCCGCACTCCGGTTCGGCGCCAACTACGTACCCTCCTCGGGCTGGCTCTACAGCTGGCTGGACTTCTCCGCGGACACCGCCAGACGCGACTTCGAGGATCTCGCCGGCCTCGGCCTCGACCACGTACGGGTCTTCCCGATCTGGCCCTGGATCCAGCCGAACCGCTCGCTGATCCGCCGCCAGGGCATCGACGACCTACTCGAACTCGCCGACGTGGCAGCGGAGTTCGAGCTGGACGTGGCGGTCGACCTGTTGCAGGGGCACCTGTCCAGCTTCGACTTCCTGCCGTCCTGGGTGCTCACCTGGCACCAGCGCAGCATCTTCACCGACGAGTTGGTCAGGGCCGGCCTGTCCGCGTACGTCGACCAGGTCTGCCGGGCCGTCGCCACCCGCGGCAACGTCTTCGCGGTCACCCTCGGCAACGAGGTGAACAACCTCTGGCCGGCCAACCCGACCGGCGCCGGGGCCTCCTCCGAGTGGGCCGCCGACCTGCTCGCCGCCGCCCGCACGGCCGCCCCTGACCTGCTCAGCCTCTACTCGCTGTACGACGCGGCCTGGTACGAGCCGGACCACCCCTTCCACCCGGCCGACGCCGTGCGGCTGGGCGACCTGACCACCGTGCACTCCTGGGTGTTCAACGGCGTCTCCGCCGTGGACGGCCCGGCCGAGCGCCCGCTCGGCCCGGCGACCACCTCGCACGCCGACTACCTGGTCGAGCTCGCCGCGGCCGGCTCCGCGGACCCGCTGCGCCCGGTGTGGCTGCAGGAGGTCGGCGCACCCCAGCCGGACATCCCGGCCGGCGATGCCGCCGCGTTCGCCCGGCTGATGATCGACCAGGTGGCGCCCAACCCGGCGCTCTGGGGCATCACCTGGTGGTGCTCGCACGACATCGACCGCCGGCTGGCCGACTTCCCGGACCGCGAGTACGACCTCGGGCTGTTCACCGTCGACCACCGCCGCAAGCCGCTCGCCGAGCAGCTGGCCCGCTCGGTGGCCGAACTGCGGACCGGCCGGACGCTCGCGCACGGGCGTCCGGCCGTGGTGCTGGAGGCCGACCTGACCACGCAGCCGGAGCGCCGGGCCGAGGTCGCCCCCGGCAGCGCCTTCCACACCGAGTGGGTCCGGCTGCGGCAGGCCGGCCCGACCGCGATCGTCCCTGCGCACCGGGCCGCCGACCCGGCCTACCTGGCCGCCCGCGGCATCGGCACCGTGCTGGCCGCCACCACCTGAGCCGCACCACCCGGCACCGCCGGCAGCACCACCCGCACGCAGCACCATCCGCACCATCCGCACGATCTGCAAGACCGGCCGACACCCCCACGGAACGCTGGACTGGAGACCCGGATGCGACGACCACTCACCCTGCTGTTAGGTGCCGCGGTGGCGGCCACCACCGCCCTCGGTGCCGTCCCCGCGACGGCCGCACCCGGCGGGCGGCCCGCCCCGGCTGCCGCCGGCAACCAGCCGTACGCCTCGTACTGGTACCCGAACACCATCCTGAACTGGGACCCGGCCACCGACCCCGACGCCCGGTTCAACCGCTCCCGGGTGCCGCTGCAGCCACGCACCTCGGACCCCGCGCTGAAGGCCAACGCGGGCGCCCGCGGCGGCGAGGGGAAGATCGCCTCGCTGGTCTCCTTCGGCCCGACCTCGAACAACCCCTCGCAGGGCTCCCAGGACCCCGGCTACTACGCCTTCGGCTACTGGCAGTACGTCGACAAGCTGGTGTTCTGGGGCGGCTCCGCGGGTGAGGGGCTGATCCTGGCCCCCAACCCGACCGTGATCGACGCGGCGCACCGCAACGGCGTCAAGGTGTACGGGACCGTGTTCTTCCCGCCCGCGGCGTACGGCGGACAGCTCCAGTGGGTGCGCGACTTCGTGCAGAGGTCCGGGACGCGCTACCCGGTCGCGGACAAGCTGGTGCAGGCGGCGCAGTACTACGGCTTCGACGGCTGGTTCGTCAACCAGGAGACCGGCGGAGGTGACGCCGCGCTGGCCACCGAGCTGCGCAACGAGATGAAGTACGCCAGGGCGCAGGGCCCGACCGACTTCATGTGGTACGACGCGATGACCGAGTCCGGCGCGGTCGACTGGCAGAACCAGCTGGACTCCGCCAACGACGCGTTCCTCCAGGACTCCTCGGGCCGGGTTTCGGATTCCATGTTCCTCAACTTCGGCTGGGGCTCCGGCACGCTGGACTCCTCACGGACGCTGGCCCGTTCGCTCGGGCGCAGCGAGTACGACCTGTACGCGGGCATCGACACCGAGGCCAACGGCTACAACACCGGTGTCGACTGGAACGCGCTGTTCCCGGCGGGCCGGCCGCACAGCGCCTCGCTCGGGCTGTACCGGCCGGAGTGGACCTGGAAGTCCGCCACCGACCGGGCCGACTTCTACGCCAGGGACTCCCGCTACTGGGTGGGTGCCAACGCCGACCCGTCCGACACCACCACCTCGAGTTCCTGGAAGGGCCTGGCCTCGTACGTGGCCGAGTCCTCGCCGATCACCGCCAAGCCGTTCGTCACCTCCTTCGACACCGGGCAGGGCGACTTCTACAACTCGGCCGGTGTCCGGGTCGCCACCGGCGGCTGGAACAACCTCTCGCTCCAGGACGTGCCGCCGACCTACCGCTGGCAGGTCACCTCCACCGGGACGAAGCTCACCCCGTCGATCGACTTCGGCGACGCGTACGAGGGCGGCTCCTCGCTGCGGCTGAGCGGGAAGCTGGACGGCACCAACACCGTCCGGCTGTACCAGACCAGGCTGCCGGTGGCCGCCGACACCAAGCTCTCCGTGGTGCTGAAGACCCCGTCTGCCGGGCCGAGCGGGCTCAGGGCCGCGGTCTCGTTCACCGACGCGCCGACCGCCTTCACCACCCTCGACCTGGGCTCCACCACCTCCGCCGGCTGGGAGCGCAGGACACTCGACCTGTCGGCCTTCGCGGGCCGCACGATCGCGCAGATCGGCTTCCAGGCTGCCGGTTCGGCGCCCTCGTACGATCTGCGGGTGGGCCAGCTCGCGGTGTACGACGGTTCGGTGGACGCGACGGCGGCGCCGGGCGCACCGACCGTGCTGGGCAGCACCGATGTGACGGCGACCCGCAAGTCGCTGCGGCTGGCCTGGACGGCCCCGGCCTCCGGCGCCGTGCACCACTACGAGGTGTACCGCCGCAACGCCGACGGGAGCCGGACCTTCCTCGGTGCCACGCCCAACGACTCGTACTACGTGCCGCAGTTGGACCGGGCGGGTGGCGAGAGTTCCACCACCGTGGAGGTCGAGGCGGTGTCGGCGGAGTTCGGCCGCTCGCCCGCCGCCACGACCACCGTCAGCTGGGGCACCACCCCGCCTGCCGAGAGCAATCTCGCGCTGGGCCGCCCGGCGACCGCCTCCGGGCAGTGCAACAGTGCGGAGGGCCCGGCCAAAGCCGTCAACGGCAGCGTGGGTGGCGGCAATTCCGACAAGTGGTGCACCCTCACCACCGCCAAGTGGCTGGAGGTGGACCTCGGTTCGGCGCACCAGCTGTCCCGGTTCACCGTGAAGCACGCGGCGGCCGGCGGTGAGAGCGCCACCTGGAACACCCGCGACTACACCGTCCAGGTCCGCTCCTCCACCGCGGACCCGTGGACCACCGCCGCCACCGTCACCGGGAACACCGCGGCCACCACCACCAGCCCGGCCGCGGTCACCGCCCGGTACGTCCGGCTGGTGATCACCAAACCCACCCAGACCGGCGATCCGGCCGCCCGGATCTACGAGTTCGAGGCCTGGGGCTCGTAACGCCGCACCGCAGCATCGCCGTACCGCCCGACCGCACCCACCGCACCGACCGCCCGACCGCCCGACCGCCCGACCGCCCGACCGAGAGGAAGCCAGCCCGTGCCGGTCACCATCACCGCTGTCGAGAGCACCGACCTGTTCACCGGGCCCGAGGAGGCACCGCGCCAGCTGCTGCGGGTGACCCTCGACGGCCCACCCACCCGGATCACCGTCAGCGGGCCGGGGGTGGAGGGCGAGGCGACCGGCACGGGGGTGGTCGAGGTGCCGCTGACCGTGGCCGACCCGGTGCCCGGCACCGGGCGCCCGATCACCGTCACCGCCGGGCCGGCCCGGGCCGAGGCGCTGCTCGAACCCGCCGAGCCCGGCTGGACGATGTACCTGGTCTCGCACTTCCACTACGACCCGGTCTGGTGGAACACCCAGGCGGCGTACACCTCCCCGTGGGAGCTGCTGTCCGGGGACGCCACCACCCGCCCGCTGTGGGAGCGCAACGGTTTCGCCCTGGTGGACACCCACCTCGACCTGGCGCTGCGCGACCCGGTCTACAAGTTCGTGCTGGCCGAGATCGACTACCTGAAGCCGTACTTCGACCAGCACCCGGAGCGCCGGGCGGACCTGCGGCGGCTGCTGGCGAGCGGTCAGGTCGAGCTGGTCGGCGGCACCTACAACGAGCCCAACACCAACCTGACCGGCGCCGAGAGCACCATCCGCAACCTGGTGTACGGCATCGGCTACCAGCGTGACATCCTCGGCGGCGACCCGCAGACCGCCTGGCAGCTGGACGTGTTCGGCCACGACCCGCAGTTCCCGGGCTACCTGGCCGACGCGGGGCTGACCGGCAGCGCCTGGGCGCGCGGCCCGTTCCACCAGTGGGGGCCGATCCAGAAGAACTTCCGGGAGGCCAAGGACGACGCCACGGTGATGCAGTTCCCGAGCGAGTTCGAGTGGCTCTCGCCCTCGGGCCGCGGGGTGCTGACCCACTTCATGGCGCACCACTACTCGGCCGGCTGGTGGATGGACTCCTCGCCCGACCTGGCCACCGCCGAGCAGGCCGTGTACGAGCTCTACCGCAAGATCAAGCCGGTCGGTGCGACCAAGAACCTGCTGCTGCCGGTAGGCACCGACTACACCCCGCCGAACAAGTGGGTCACCGCCGTCCACCGTTCCTGGGCCGAGAAGTACCTGTGGCCGCGGTTCGTCTGCGGCACCCCGCGCGAGTTCCTCGCCGCCGTCCGGGCCGAACTCGCCGCCACCGGGCGGCGGCCCAGCCCGCAGACCCGCGACATGAACCCGGTCTACACCGGCAAGGACGTCTCGTACATCGACACCAAGCAGGCCCAGCGGGCCGCCGAGGTGGCGGCGGTGGACGCGGAGAAGCTCGCCACCCTGGCCGCCGTCCAGGGCCTCGGGCGCTACCCGGACGCGGCGCTCGACAAGGTCTGGCGGCACCTCGCGTACGGCGCGCACCACGACGCGATCACCGGCTCCGAGTCGGACCAGGTGTACATCGACCTGCTGGGCGGCTGGCGGGAGGCGCACGACCTGGCCGCCGAGGTCCGCGACACCGCCCTGGACGCGCTGGTGGCGCGGATCGACACCAGCGGCGAGGGCAGCGCGGTCGTGGTCACCAACACGCTGTCCTTCGACCGGACCGCGCTCGCCGCCGTCCGGCTTCCGTCCGGCACCGAGGGCGGCCGGGTGCTGGACGACACCGGCGCCGAGGTGCCGAGCGCCGTCGACCGCGGCACGCTGTGGTTCCTCGCGGCGGACGTCCCCGCGCTCGGCTGGCGCAGCTGGCGGCTGGCCGGCGGCCCGGCGGCGCCGCTGTGGTCGGCCGCCGCAGGGACGGCGGCCGAGAACGCCCGCTACCGGGTGGCCGCCGACCCGGACCGCGGCGGTGCGCTGGTCTCCGTCCTGGACAAGGCGTCCGGCCGCGAGCTGATCCGCGCGGGCCAGGTCGGCAACGAGTTGCGGGTGTACGAGGAGTACCCGCAGCACCCGGACTTCGGCGAGGGCCCCTGGCACCTGGTCCCCAAGGGCCCGGTGACCGGCGCCGGCGAGGCGCCCGCCACCGTCCGCCGCGAGCGCGGCCCGCTCGGCGAGCGGCTGGTGGTGGCCGGGACGGTCGACGGCATCGGGTACCGGCAGACGGTCACGCTCTGGCACGGCGTCGACCGGGTCGACTGCCGGACCACGGTGGTCGACTACGCCGGCGCCGACCGGCTGCTGCGGCTGCGCTTCCCGGTCGACCTGCCCGGCGCCCTGCCGGTCAGCGAGGTCGCGGACGCGGTGGTCGGCCGCGGCTTCGCGCTGCCCGACGTGGACGCCGCCGAGGCGCCCTGGACGCTGGACAACCCGGCCAACACCTGGTTCGGTCTCGGCTCCACCGCCCGGGTCACGCTGACCGGCCCGGCCGGCGAGCCGCTCGGCGACCGGGCGCTCGGCGTCGCCGAGGTGGTGGCCGCCGACCTGGCCTCGGCCGCCGACGCCCGCGACCTGGTGGTGGCGCTCGCCCGGGTCGGCGTGACCGCCACCACCGGCAGTGCCGAACGGGCCCGCTACGGCTGGCTCGACGTCGACTCCAACCTGCCTGACTTCCGGATCGTGCTGGGCGGCCCGGACACCAACGACGCGGCCCGGCAGGTGCTGGAACGGGCCGGCGCCGAGTACGCCACGGCGCTGGCCGCGCACGGCCGGGTCTGGGTACCCGCCGAGAAGGCGCTGCACGAGGTCTGGCAGCCGGGCGCCGACCTGCGGGACCTGCGCGCACTGCCCGCACTGGTGGTCACCGACCCGGCGGCGCTCGCCGAGGACCTCGCCGACGCCGTGGTGCACGCCGTCTGCCCCGGCGCGCTGCCCGCCTCCGAGCGGCTCACCGACCACACCGTCGCCCTGCTGACCTACGGGCTGCCCGGGTTCGCGGTCGACCCGACCGGCGCCCTGCACCTGTCCCTGATGCGCTCCTGCACCGGCTGGCCGTCGGGCGTGTGGATCGACCCGCCGCAGCGCACCCTGCCGGACGGCGCCTCCTTCCAACTCCAGCACTGGACGCACGAGTTCTCGTACTCGCTGGTGTCCGGGGACGGTGACTGGCGGGCCCTGGCGCTGCCCGCCCAGGGGCAGGAGTTCAACCACCCGCTGCTCCCCCGGCTCGCACCGGCCCAGGCCGGGCCACTGCCGGCCACCCACAGCTGGCTGCGGGTCGACCCGGCCCGCGAGGTCCTGCTCGGCACCCTCAAGCCGACCGGCAACCCGATCGCGCACGGCTCGGCGGCCGTCGGCGACCCGGCCGCCTCCGGGGTGACCCTGCGGCTGGTCGAGTCCACCGGCCTCGGCCGCACCGCCCGCCTCGGCGGCTCGCTCCGGCTCACCCGCCCGCACCGGGCGGACCTGCTGGAACGAGCCACCGCCGCGCTCGGCCAGGAGATCGCGCTGGCCGGCAGCGAGGTGCTCACCGTCACCGCACGGCCGGTCGGCGCGCGCAGCGACGGCCCGCCGCTCGGCCCGACGGCCGAAGCCGCCCAGCCGGTGCACGCCCGGTACTGGCTGCACAACCGCGGCCCCGCGCCGATGGGCTACCTGCCGGTCTCGGTGGGCCTGTCCCCCGGCCTGCTGCGCACCACGGGCGAACCGGTCGAGCTGTCCGCCGTGCTCGCCTCGCACCTGGTGGACGCCGAGGTCGAGGGCACCGCGGAGGTGATCGCCCCGGACGGCTGGCGGGTGAGTACGGGCCGCCGGCCGTACCGGCTGCCGGCCGCCGGACAGTTGCGCTTCCCGGTGGAACTGACCCCGCCGCCGGGGGCCGAGCCCGGCCTGTACTTCGCCGCCGTCCGGATCGAGCACGCCGGGCAGCGGATCGAGGACGTCGCCACCATCGCCCTGGGCGAGCTGCCGGCGCTGCTCCCGGTGGCCGGTGAGGTCCCGGAGGACTGGACCGCCGCGCAGGGCACCAAGGCCGCCACCGGACGGGACACCGGGCTCACGGTGACGGTGGCGGAGCAGTCGCTGCGGGTACGGCCGGGCGGGCGGGCGCAGCTGGCCCTGGTACTGGCCAACCGGACCCGCGGTGAGATCCACGGCGAGCTGCAGGTGGTCTCGCCCTGGGGGGTCTGGGACACGGTGGGCGAACCGGTGCGCGGGTTCGCGGTGGCGGCGGGCGCCGAGCAGACCGTCACCTTCGAGCTGGCGGCGCCGCCGGACGCCGAGCCGGGTGCGTACTGGGCGCTCGCCAAGGCGATGTGGTTCGGGCGCTGCCAGTACGCGCCGACCGTCGAGCTGGTGGTGGCCCCGTGAGTCGGCACCACCACGAGCACCACGACCACTCCGAGCGCCACGAGCACGCGCACGCCCACCCGCACCCTGGTGTGCTCGGCCTGCTCGACGGGCGCCCGCTGGACCGGGCGGAGCTGGACCGGCGGCTCGCCGCGCTGCGGGCCGGGCCGCGGTCCGCCGCGCTGCCGGTGGCGGGCAGCGCGGAGGACCGGCAGCTGACCCGCTGGGTCGCACAGGTGCTCCTCACCGAGGCGCTGTGCGCGGCGGAGGCGGCCGAGCGCGGTCTGGACTGCACCGGGACCGCCCCGGTCAGGCTGGACCAGCGGGCGGCGGTCGAGCTGGGGTCCATCACGGCGGCGGCGTTCGAGGGCAGTGCGGCGGTCCGTGCGGTCTACCGGGCCGTCACCGCCGACACCGTCGCCGACCCGGTCCGCCGGCCGGCGGCGGATCCCGGGCCGCCCGTCGAGCTCTGGCGGCTGGCCACGCCGGACGGCGAGTTCGAGGCCGCGCCGGAGTCACTGCCGGCCGAGCTGGCCGCCGCTCTGAGCCGGGCGCCCGAGGGCCGGCCGGTCACGGCGGGCGGCTGGACCGCCACCCTGACGGCCCGCCGGACCGCCCGGCCGCACCCGGCGGACCGGTGCGGGCAGTTGCTGGAGTCCGCCCGCCGCACAGCGTTCACGCGGTGGCTCGACCATGCCAGGGCGACCCGGCTGACCCTCGTCCCCGGCCTCGAACACCCCGGCGACCCGGCCCAGCCGGACAATCACCACCGGCATTGAACGGCCGCGGTCGAGGGGCTGACCCGGCGTCGGAATTCGTGCGTCCACCGGGGGAATTTCACGCGTGTGCGCAGCAATGGGGCGGGTGTTTCCGGCCCGCCGTCACAGTTGCGCATCGGCCCGGCACAAATACCTTGACCGCGAGTTGACCGGGCCATAGGTTCGCTCCGCTCAGCAGCCATGAGAAATAGGAGCACCACGGTGGACTGGTACCTGGCAGTACTGAAGAACTACGTCGGATTCAGCGGGCGGGCACGCCGCCAGGAATTCTGGATGTTCGCCCTCGTCAACATCATCATCTCGATCGTGCTGGCGGTCATCGACAACGTCGCGGGCACCGCCGTCCTCGGCTCGATCTACGCGCTCGCCGTGCTCCTCCCCTCGATCGCGGTCGGCATTCGCCGCCTGCACGACACCAACCGCTCCGGCTGGTGGGTGCTGATCTCCCTGATCCCGTTCATCGGCTCGATCATCCTGATCGTCTTCCTGGCGACCGAGGGCCAGCCGAACGACAACCAGTACGGCCCGAACCCGAAGCTCGCCTCCGTGCAGGGCTGACCGTTCGCCGGGAAATCCCGGGTGCCGCCTCCGGGCCGCACCCGGGATTCTTTTTGCCCGGTGCGGATGAACTTCACGTGACCCCCCGCCGAACCAGCGTCACCATGGGCACCGGCAGTGGCTTTCAATGACTGTACGTCAGTTCAGTTCCGGGTAATGGGGAAGCGCGATGTCCCCGGCCTTCGCGAATTGGGCGGCCATCAGGTTGCGCACGGGCCAGCGGTTCATCGACCGCATGGAGGCCGCCCGGAGCCGGATCGCGAGGGCGGAGGACGGTGCGAAGCCGCCGGCGCCGCCGGGCGGCAGTTCCTGCGCCTTGCGGACGTAGGGCCGCATCACGGCGTCGTAGCGGCGCAGCGCCCCCTGCGGGTCGGTGCCCGCCCCGGCCAGCTCGCCGGCCAGCACGTACGCACCGACCAGGGCCAGGCTGGTGCCGAGGCCGGTGAGCGGGGTGGCGCAGTACCCGGCGTCGCCGAGCAGGACCGTCCGGCCCCGGTGCCAGCTGTCGAGGTGCACCTGCCCCATCGGGTCGAAGGCGAAGTCCTCGGCGGTGCGCATGGCGGCCAGCAGTTCGGGCACCAGCCAGCCGACGCCGGCGAACCGGTCGGCCACCAGCGCCCGCTGGGCGTCGAGGTCGCGGCGGTCGTAGTCGAGCGGCGGCGAGCGGAAGCCCAGGCCGGCCTTGATCTCGCCGGGGTGCCGGCCGGGCCGGGCGGAGGCGACCAGCCCGCCGGGTGCGTTGAACATCCGGAACCAGCCGCCGAGGTCGGTGCCGCCCTGCATGGTGAACCACGCGTTGTAGATCCCGATCGGGCGGACGGAGCCCGCCTGCGGCCCGAAGGCGAGGGACCGGACCACCGAGTGCAGGCCGTCCGCGCCGACCACCAGGCCGAAGCGCCGTCGGCCGCCCCGCTCGAAGCCGACGCTCACGCCGTCCTCGTCCTGGTCGAGGGAGGTGATGGTGTCGTCGAAGAGGTACTCGACGTGCGGGCGGGTCGCCTCGTACAGCAGCTGGCCGAGGTCACCGCGGAGGATCTCGATCTCGGAGATGATCCCCTCGCCGCCGAAGCTGTCCGCGCCCACCCGGGCGGTGATCCGGTCGGCCGCGTCGACCAGCACGAATCCGTGCTGCTGGACGGAGAGTTCGCGGGCCTGCGGCATCAGCCCCATCCGCTCGATGACGGTGCGGCCCGCGCCGCGCAGGTCCACGGTCTGGCCGCCCGGCCGGGGCGCGGGGGCGCGTTCGACGACCGTGACGGCGAAGCCCGCCCGGTGCAGCCAGTACGCGAGGGCCGGGCCGGCGATGCCGCCGCCGGAGATCAGAATGTCGGTGTGTCCCATGCCTCCGAATGTACGGCGTACGCAGACTCATGGCAAGCCCAATTCCGCCAGAGCAATGGACCTACGGCGCACTAGCGCCCTAGTGCACCGGAGTTCTGGTGCACTGGTGCACCCGGGCCGGCGGCCGCCCGCACGGCGTGGCTCTCGGGGATGCCGAGGTCCTCCAGCAGCCGGGCGTACTGCTCGCGGGTGAGCCCGGCGCCGACCGCGGCCGGCATGCTGCCACCACCGGGCCCTTCGGCCGGCAGGCCCCGCACGATGTCGGCACGGACCGCCGGCGGCAGCGCCGGGAGCATCTGCCGCAGGTCCGCCACCGCCGCCTCCGGCGCCCGGGAGGCGTGGAAGTCCCGTAGCACTCCGGCGAGTTCCGACTCCTCGCAGCGGTCGCGCAGCGCGGGCATCGCGACCGTCTCCTCCGCGTGCAGGTGGGCCAGGTAGGCACTGATCAGCTCGTTCAGCGCCAGGTAGAGCGCGTGCTGCGCCTCCGGCAGGGCCGGGTCGCCCGCCTGCGGCAGACTGCGGGCCCGCCGGTCGAGCGCGGCGAGCGAGGCGTCCAGCCGCAGGTGCTCGGCCTCGAGGGCGTCGGCGGCCTCCGGGGCACGCTCGCGCAGCAGGGGGTGGATGAACGCGTCCTCGTGGTCGGCGTGCTCGCGCAGTTCGCGGGTCATCGCCAGGCACTCGCCCGCCAGGGCGGCGACCCGGCCCGGGCGGGCGGCGTCGGCACGGCCGAGCTCGACGGCGAGGCCGAGGAGCCGGCGCCGCTGGCCGAGGTGGACGTTGCGGTACAGGTCGATCGTGGGCATGGGAGGTCTCCTCGAACTGGATTTCCCGCGGTAGGATGACAACAGACTCACACATCGACAATATGTTGTCAAAGGAGGCGGCGCCGATGGCGGCCGACATGATGGCCCTGCTGGTCGCGGACGTGTTCGAGGCGGCCGGGGCGCTGCGCCGGCTCGGCGAGCGGACCGCCCGGGCGGCCGGGCTCACCCAGGCCCGTTGGCAGGTGCTCAGCGTGGCCTCGGCGACCCCGGTCACCGTGGCCCAGGCCGCCCGCAGGCTCGGCGTCAGCCGGCAGAACATCCAGCGCGTCGCCAACGACCTGGCCGCCTCGGGCCACGCCGCCTTCGCGGCCAACCCCGACCACAAGGGCTCCCCCCTGCTCACCCTGACCCCGCTCGGCCAGGAGGCGCTCGCCCTGGTCACCGCCCGCGCCGCCGCCGCACACCGGGAACTCCTCACCGGCCTCGCCGAGGACGACCTCGTCCGGACCCGCTCCTTCCTGCGCGGCCTGCTGACCGAACTCGACCGCCAGGAGGACCAGGACAGCGCCGCCCCCGTACGCTGACCGCGGCGCGACTGTCGTCGCAGGGCCGATGGTGCCCGCAGGCGCCCGTCGAGGTGCACCGGTTCGGAGCGGAGGAGTCGTGGTGAACAAGTCGGTCGACGGCGGGTCGGCGAACGGCCCGGCGGGCCCGCCCGCGGCCGGCGGCACCGGACCGGGGGCGGCCGCCCGGATCGCCGCCGAGCTGCGACGGCGGATCGCGGCCGGCGAACTCGCGCCCGGCGACCGGGTCCCGTCGACCCGGGAGATCACCCGGCAGTGGGGGGTCGCGATGGCCACCGCCACCAAGGCGCTCACCGAACTGCGGCACCAGGGCCTGGTGCACGCGGTCCCCGGCGTCGGGACCGTGGTGGCGGCCCGCCCCGCGCCGGTACGGCCCGGGCCGCCCGCCCCCGCACCGCCCGCCCCCGCGCCGCCCGCGCGTCGCAGGGCGGTGCCCGAGCAGACGCTCGCCCTCGCGCCGATCGTCACCGCCGCCATCGCGGTCGCCGACGCCGAGGGGCTGGCGGCGGTGTCGATGCGCCGGGTCGCCGCCGAACTGGGCGTGGCCACCATGTCGCTGTACCGGCACGTGGCCGACAAGGACGCCCTGGTGGTGCAGATGCTGGACACGGCCCTGGCCGGCTGGTCCTTCCCGGCCGGGCCGCAGGCCGTCTGGCGGGACCGGCTGGAGGCCGCGGCCCGCGACCTGTGGTCGACCTTCCGCCGCCATCCGTGGCTGGCCCCGGCGATGTCGCTGACCAGGCCTCAGCCGCTGCCCGGCGCGATGCCGTTCAGCGAGTGGGTGCTGGCGACGCTGGCCGGGCAGGGCCTCGACCTGCAGACCGCCTTCACCTGCTACCTGGCGCTGATCAACTACATCCGGGGCACGGCGGTCAACCTGGAGACCGAGGCCGAGGCGCAGGCCGCGACCGGCCTGGACAGCGAGGAGTGGATGGACGCCCACGAGCCCGAACTGCGGGCGGTCTTCGCCGCCGGCGGCTTCCCGACCCTGGACCGCCTCGCCACCGAGGGGTACGACTTCGACCTGGACCTGCTGTTCGAGTTCGGCCTGCAGCGCATCCTGGACGGCATCGCCGTCCTGGTCGCCACCGCCCGCCCCTGAACCGGCGCCGCGGACCGCGGCCCGCGGCCTGCAGCCGGAAAACCCGTTGCACCCGCCGCACGGTCTTGCCAAGGTACGGGCGTCCCTGCACCACGCCGAGAGGAACCCATGCCGTCACCATCCGGATTCAGCTACGACCAGCGCCCCGACGGGACCGTCGTGGTGTGGCACCACGGCAAGGTCGCCGCGAAGCTGCGCGGACCGCGCGCCGCCGAGTTCACCACCGAGGCCGAATCCGGAGACGCCCAGCTGGTGATGGCCCGGTGGACCGGCCACTACAAGCACGGCAACGAACGCACCGCCAAGCAGCACCCCCGCAACCGCCGCTGAGCGCACCGGCCCGGCCGCCTCAGACCGCTGTCCGCTCGGTGAGGCGCCGGGCGGCGGTGGCCGCACCGTCGGTGCGGACCGTCGCGGCGACGGCCCGGGCGCGGGCCGCCACCCCGGGCCGCAGCACCCGGCCGAGCGCGGCGGTCAGCGAGTCGACCGTCGGAGCACCTTTCGGGTGCGGGGTCCCGATTCCGAGCTCCCCGACCCGCCCGGCCCAGTAGTACTGGTCGTACATCTGCGGCAGGACGACCTGCGGCGCGCCGGCCCGGGCGGCCGCCGTGGTGGTGCCCGCTCCGCCGTGGTGGACGACCGCGGCGACCCGGGGGAACAGCAGCTGCTGGTTGATCTCGCCGATGGACAGGCAGTCGGCGCCGCCGTCGGCCGGCGCGAGTCCGGCCCAGCCGCGGGAGACGATCGCCCGGCGGCCCAGCGCGCGGGCGGCGCCGAGCATCGTCGCCGCGAGGTCCTGCGGTGCGCGCATACTGCCGAAGCCGAAGTACAGCGGCGGCTCGCCGCCCTCCAGGAAGGCCGTCACCTCCGCGGGCAGCGGACGCTCGTCGGTGAGCAGCCAGGCACCCGTCTGCACCACCTCCGGCCCGCCGGGACTCCCGGGCCAGGGTCCGAGCACCGGGTCGGCGGCCAGCCAGGGCCGGTCGGTGAACAGGTGGCTCCGGACGTCGTCGACCGGCGCGAGCCCGACGGCCGCCCGGTGCTCGGCGAGCGCGGCGCCGAAGGTGTCGTTGAGGTGCGCCGCGTTCTCGGCCCAGAGCCCGAGGTGGTCGGCCGCCGCCGGCGCCGGGCGCTGCCCCAGTGCGGTCAGCGGCGGCGGCGCATGGTGCGGGGAGGGCAGCGTGGTCGGGCAGTACCCCGCGTACACGTAGCCGATCCCCAGCTGCTCGGCCACCGAGCGGGCCGCGATCTGCAGCGCCCCGCCCGCCACGATGACCTCGCAGCCGTCGGCCGCCGCGGGAAGGGTGGCGAACTGGGCGTCGACGGTGGACCGGGCCAGCCGGCGCAGCTGCTCCGGCGTCGGCCGGGCCGCCGCGGGCCGGGGCCCGGAGGCGGCGGCGGTGCGCAGCTCGGGCCCGATCGGGACGAACGGGATCCCCAGGCCCTCGATCCACTCGCCGAAGTCGGGCGGCGCGCACACCCGCACCTGGTGCCCGGTCCCGCTCAGCTCCGACGCCAGCGCGGCCATCGGCTGGACGTCACCTCGAGACCCGATGGTGGACAGCAGGAAGCGCATCGGAAGGGTCCTCCTCGGCGGAGCGGTGGTGGGGTCGGGAGGATGGATTCTGGCCCACCGTGGGGGCCTTGCGGCAAGGCCCCCACCCGGCTGTAGGTTGAAAGTGGGACGAGCCCCGGGCGCAGTTCCTTCCGCCCGCTCCCCCTTGCGGTCCGAGCAGTTACGGCCCGAGCAGCTCCCCGAGGTCGTACGAGACGGGTTCCACCAGCTGCTCGTAGGTGCAGCTCGCCGGGTCCCGGTCGGGGCGCCAGCGGCGGAACTGGGTGGTGTGGCGGAAGCGGCTGCCCTCCATGTGGTCGTAGGCGACCTCGCAGACGCGTTCGGGACGCAGCGGCACCCAGGAGAGGTCCTTCTTCCCGGTCCAGCGGCTCTGGCCGCCGGGCAGCCGGGAGGCGGCCTGGGCGCTCTCCTCGGTCCACTCGGCCCAGGGGTGGCCGGTGAACGAGTCCATCCGCAACTCCTGCAGCTCCTCGACCAGTTCGCGACGCCGGGCCATCGGGAACGAGGCGCTGACCCCGACGTGCTGGAGCCGGCCGGTGTCGTCGTACAGGCCGAGCAGCAGCGAGCCGACCACCGGGCCGCTCTTGTGCTCGCGGTAGCCGGCCAGCACGCAGTCCGCGGTGCGCTGGTGCTTCACCTTGAACATGGTCCGTTCGCCGGGCCGGTACGGCGCGTCCAGCGGTTTGGCCACCACACCGTCCAGGCCGGCGCCCTCGTACTGGGTGAACCAGGTACGGGCGAGGCCGAGGTCGGTGGTGGCGGGCGCGAGGTGCACCGGGGCGGCGACACCGGCCAGGGCCTCGGCGAGGGCGGCCCGGCGTTCGGCGAGCGGCTCCTGGTCGAAGGCGCGGTCGCCGAGGGCGAGCAGGTCGAAGGCGAGGAAGGAGGCCGGGGTGCGCTCGGCGAGGGTGCGGACCCGGGAGGCGGCGGGGTGGATGCGCTCCAGCAGTTCCTCGAAGCGCAGCCGCCCGTCCCGGGCGATCACGATCTCGCCGTCCAGTACGCAGCGCTCCGGCAGCTCCCGGAGGCAGGCCGCGACCACCTCGGGGAAGTAGCGGGTGAGCGGCTTGCCGGTGCGGCTGCCGATCTCCACCTCGTCGCCGTCACGGAAGACGATCGCCCGGAAGCCGTCCCACTTGGCCTCGTACTGCATGCCGGGCGGGATCTCGGCCACGGACTTGGCGAGCATCGGCGGGACGGGCGGCATCACGGGTAGCTGCATGCTCCGATGGTGGCGGCCCGGCGGCCCCTCCGCGCGCCGATACGCCCGCCTCGGCGCGCCCGGCTCAGACCGTGTCCGACAATTCCCGCCGGGCGCGCGACGCCTGGGCACGCGCCTCGCCGCGTTGTCGTCGGTCGCCGATACTCCGCATGGGCTCTCTCCTCCGCCTTGCGATCCACGCACCCAGACGCCGCGCGCTGATCCGACGCGAATTGTCGGACACGGTCTAGCGTGGGGCCATGGCAGGAGCTGTGGAGCTGGAGGTGGACGGCCGGGCGGTGCGGCTCTCCAACCCCGACAAGGTGTACTTCCCCGAGCGCGGCTACACCAAGCTGGACATCGCGCGCTACTACCTGGCGGTGGCGCCCGGCGTGCTGCGCGGGCTGCGCGACCGGCCGACCACGCTGCAACGCTTCCCGGACGGGGTGACCGGCGAGTTCTTCTACCAGAAGCGCGCGCCCAAGGGCCTGCCGGAGTGGCTGCCGACGGCCCGGATCGCCTTCCCGAGCGGCCGTACCGCGGACGAGATCTGCCCGAACGAGCCGGCCGCCGTCCTCTGGGCGGCCAACCTCGGCTGCCTGACCTTCCACCCCTGGCCGGTGCGCCGCACGGACACCGAGCACCCGGACGAGCTGCGGATCGACCTCGACCCGCAGCCCGGCACCGACTTCCACGACGCGGTGGCAGCCGCCCTCGAACTGCGCGGCCTGCTGGAGGAGTACGGGCTGCGGGGCTGGCCGAAGACCTCCGGCGGGCGCGGCCTGCACGTGTACGTGCCGCTGGAGCCGCGCTGGACCTTCACCGACTGCCGGCACGCGGTGATCGCGCTCGGCCGCGAGCTGGAGCGGCGGATGCCCGGCCGGGTGACCACCGCCTGGTGGAAGGAGGAGCGCGGCGAGCGGATCTTCGTGGACTACAACCAGATGGCCCGGGACCGGACCATCGCCTCCCCGTACTCGCTGCGCCCCCGGCCGGAGGCCACCGCGTCCACCCCGCTGCGCTGGGAGGAGGTGCCGGACGTCGCCCCGACCGACTTCGACCTGCGCACGGTGCCCGAGCGGTTCGCCGAACTGGGGGACGTGCACGCGGACATCGAGCAGCACGCGTTCTCGCTGGACCCGGTGCTGGAGCTGTACCACCGGCAGGACCTCGGCGACCTGCCGTACCCGCCGGACCACCCGAAGATGCCGGGCGAGCCCGCCCGGGTGCAGCCGAGCCGGGCCAGGAAGACCACCTGACCACCTGACCCGGCCCGCCGGCCGCGCTCCCCGATCCTCCGTCAGCCGAGACGGTGGCGCGGTGCGGCGCCGGTGGGCCGGGCCGCGCCGGGCGCCCGGCGGCCGCGGTGGCGGGGTTGGCTGCCGGGGGTGAGCGCGGTGACGACGGCGGCCAGGGCGAGCGGAGCCAGCAGCAGGACCATGACGAGATTCATCGGTACTCCTCCTCTGTTCGCGTGTCCGTGACCCCACGCCTGCCCCCGCCCGCCGCCGGTATCCACCCGGGTCCCGCTCCCGCTCCGCCGGGCCGGCGGCGGGCCCTGCCAGAATCGGGCCCTGCCAGAATCGGGGGCGGACGGATCGATCGAAGGGGGAGCGGTGGAAGCGGCCGGACAGCACCCGGTGGTGGACGGCCCAGGCGCCGGGGGCGCGCAGCGGCTGGTCCGGCGGTTCGGGCCGGCGGCCCTGGCCTGGTACCGGGAGGTGCCGGACCTGGTGGCCGGGCTGGCCGAGCGCTGGGACCTGGAGGTGCTGGCCGCGGGCGGCGGCGGCACGGCGCTGCTGTACCGCTGCGCGCGCGGGCCGGACGGGACCCCGGTGTGGCTGAAGCTGACGCCTGATCCGCTGATCGCCCGCCAGGAGGCACTGGCCCTGACGGCCTGGGCCGCGGTGCCGTCGGTGGTCGGGCTGCTGGCGTACGAGCCGGCGGCCGGGGCGCTGCTGCTGGCCGGGGTCGAGCCGGGGTCGACCCTGCGCGGCCGGCCGTGGCGGACCGCCGAGGTGGGGCGGCTGCTGGCCGCCCTGCGGGCACCGGTCGGGCTGCCGCCGGGACTGCCGCGGCTGGCCGAGCGGACGGAGCTGGTGTTCGACCTGGCGCTGCGCCGGGACGTGCCGGTGCCGGAGCGCTGCCGCGGCGCCGCTCGGGAGCTGGCCGCCGGCGGCCCGGTTGCGCTGGTCCACGGCGACCTGCACCCCGCCAACGTGCTGGACGGCCCGGACGGCCCGGTCGCGATCGATCCCCGCCCCTGTCTGGGTGACCCCGACTTCGACCTGGTCGACTGGGCGGTGGCGGGGGTCGGCGGCCCGGCGGAGCTGACGGCCCGGATCGAGGAGCTGGCCGCGCTGGTGCCCGCGGCCGACGGCGACCGGGTGCTCGCCTGGTGCCGCGCGCTGGCGCCGCTGCTGCTGGCTCCCGGCCGGGACGACCCGCTGGCCCGGTACCTGGGCCTGACCTGACCGGTTCACGGCGTTCACGGCGGATGCGGGTATCGCGCGAGTGCGCCGCGCACTTCGGCGGCGCGCCGGGAGCGATCCGCCGGGCCGGGCCGGTCGGGCGACCTATCGTGGACGGGGCCGGCCCCGCGCGGCGCCGGTGCCTGCCCCGTTCACGTCTGCCTTGCCGCCCCCGTTCCCGCGTCCGACCAGGGAGTCCGCCCGTGAGCACAGCCGCCGACGCCGCCGGCCTGGAGCTGGTCGAGGCCGCCGAGGCGGTGGTCTCCCGTTACGCGTCCGGTGACCGGCACACGGTGGCCGCCGCGGCCCGGGCCGCCGACGGACGGATCGTCACGGGGATGAACGTGTACCACTTCACCGGCGGTCCGTGTGCCGAGCTGACCGTGATCGGCGCGGCCGCGGGGCAGGGCGCGTACGACCTGGTCACCATGGTCGCGGTCGCCGACGGTGAGCGGGGGGTGATCCCGCCGTGCGGCCGCTGCCGGCAGGTGCTGGCCGACTGCTTCCCCGACATCCGGGTGATCGTGGGCGCACCCGGCGGGCCCCGGTCGGTAGGGATCGCCGAGCTGCTGCCGGCGCCGTACGACTGGGCGGCCGCGCGCGAGTAGCCGGGGGTATCGCCGGTTGCCGCGGGCGGGCGGCGGCATCCGGGGCAGGCGCGGTCAGCCGTGCCGGATCTCCTCCAGGCGGGTGCGCATCAGGTCGGTGGTGCGGGTGAACCAGTCCGTCAGGACCGCGACCTCGTCCGGGGTGTAGTCGGCGAACAGCGCGTTCAGCCGCTCGTAGAACGGCTGGTAGAGCTCCATCACACGGAGGTTGGCGGTCTCCTCGGGGACGATCCGCACCCGTCGGCGGTCCGCCGGATCGGCCTGCCGGTGGGCGTACCCGGCACGTTCCAGCCGGTTGACGACGCCGGTGACGGCGCCGGTGGTCAGCCCGGCGCGGGCGGCGAGCTCGCCGGCGGTGATGGGCTGTTCGCCCGCGCCGATGACGTGGCCGAGGCAGGTGAGGTCGGTGCTGCTCAGCCCGAGCCGCTGCGCCATGTCCTGCTGCCCGATGTGGCTGAGCGCGATCAGCTGGTCCATGCCCGCGAGTGCCTGTGCGGCCGTCGCCGCCGGACGGGGCTTGCCCTGCATGCGGATTCCTCTTAGTCTCTAAGATACTTAGCTCGTGAGATAAACGGTCTCTCCAGCCTACGTGCCATGCCCCCACATCCCCCGGAGGAAGCGATGAGTGCCCTGCACGGCAACCACGACATGGGCCACACCGTCGCCGGGTGGACCGGCACGGCGGTCGCGTTGACCGGCTTCACGGTGGCCGGGGTGGCGCTGTGCGCCGGGTCGGTGGCGGGCCTGTGGCTCGGGGGCGCGCTGGCCGTCCTGGCCGCCGTCGTCACCTGGGTCCTGCACCTGGCCGGCTGGGGCAAGCCCAGCGGTCCGCGCCCGGAGCAGCAGTGGCCGTGGCGGGTGCGGGACACCATGACCGCCCACGCCGACTGCCTCGGCTGCCGCCTGGCCGGCCGGAGCCGCCGCACCGCGGCAGCCGCGGGTGCCACGGTCCCCGCGCGCCCGGCCACCGAGCGCCCGGCCGTCGAGAGCCCGGTCCCCGCCGGCCGGCCGTGACGCCGTAGCCGCCCGGCTGCGCGCGCCGCGCGCGGCAGGTCAGGGCGCGGTGGCGGCGATGGTGGCGACGGCCCGCTCGATCTGGTCCTCCGTCAGGTCGCCGCGGGCCGTCAGCCGCAGCCGGGAGACGCCGTCCGGCACCGACGGCGGACGGAAGCAACCGACCGCGATCCCGGCCGTACGGCAGTCCGCCGCCCACCGCACCGCCGCCTCGGGTCCTGGTGCCCGGACCGAGACCACGGCCGCGTCCGGCGTGCTGGCCTGCAGTCCCGCCGCCGCGAGCCGGGCCGCGAGGGTGCGGGCCACCTCCCGGGCGCGCTCCGCCCGGTGCGGCTCGGCACGCAGCAGGCGCAGCGCGCCGAGCGCGGCGCCGACCGCGGCCGGGGCCAGACCGGTGTCGAAGATGAAGGTGCGGGCGGTCTCGGTGAGGTGCCGGACCACCCGGCGCGGGCCGAGCACCGCCCCGCCCTGCGAGCCCAGCGACTTGGACAGCGTGACGGTGGCCACCACGTCCGGCTCGCCCGCCAGACCGGCGGCGGCGAGCGCGCCCCGGCCGCCCTCGCCGAGCACCCCGAGGCCGTGCGCGTCGTCGACCAGCAGCGCGGCGCCGCCGTCGCGGGCGGCGGCGGCCAGTCGCGGCAGCGGCGCCGCGTTGCCGTCGACCGAGAAGACCGAGTCGCTGACCACCAGGGCGCGCCGCTGCGTCCGGTCCGCCAGCACCTGGCGGACGGCCGCCGGGTCGGCGTGCGGGGCGCGGTGCACGTCGGCGCGGGCCAGCCGGCAGCCGTCGATCAGCGAGGCGTGGTTGTACGCGTCCGAGACGATCAGGGTGTCCGGGTCGGTCAGGGCGGTCAGTGCCGCCAGGTTGGCCGCGTACCCGGAGGAGAAGACCAGCGCGGCCTCGAACCCGCAGAACGCGGCCAGTTCGTTCTCAAGCTCGGTGTGCAGCGCCGTGGTGCCGGTGACCAGCCGGGACCCGGTGGCGCCGCCGCCCCAGCGCAGCGCGGCCTCGGCGGCGGCGCCGGTCACGGCGGGGTGGCGGACCAGGCCCAGGTAGTCGTTGCCCGCCAGGTCGAGCACCGGGTCCTCGGCGGGGCGGCTGCGCAGGGTCCGGGTCAGTCCGGCGCCCGCGCGCAGCTCGGCGGCCTCGTCGAGCCAGTCGAACACGGCGGCGGGGGCGAGGGAGGCCTGCGGCACGGCGGGGTGGACCATGGTCGCACTCTGTCATCCGGGGCCCGCCGCGGGCAATGTGCGCCGGGGCACACCGCGGGCCCGGCGGGCGGCATAGACTCCGACGATCACCCGGAGGGGAGGCGCAGTTGGAGGACGGCCGCCTGACCGTGCAGGACGTGCTCGACCTGGACCCGATGGTGACCTGGGGCGCCGAGGTGGCGGCCTGCCCGGGCCGGCTGGACCGGCCGGTGCGCTGGCTGCATGTGGCCGAGGCGACCGACGTCGCGGTGATGCTCTCCGGCGGCGAGATGGTGCTGACCACGGGGGTGCTCCTGGCCGGCGACGAGCGCCGGCAGGTGGAGTACGTGGAGGCGATGCAGCGCGCCGAGGCCGCGGCGGTGGTGCTGGGGCTGGGCCGGGGCTTCCGGACCACGCCGGAGGCGATGCGCCGGGCCGCCGAGCGCTGCCGGGTCCCGCTGATCGTGCTGCACCGCCCTGCGCCGTTCACCCGCCTCACCGAGGAGGTGCACGCCCGGCTGCTGCACGGCCGGTTCGCCGCACTGGACCTCTCCGACCGGATGAGCAGCGCCCTCACCGCACTCAACCTCTCCGGCGTCCCGCTGCAGCGTCTGCTGGACGAGATCTCCGCGTACGGCGGCGGCCCCGCGGTGGTGGTCAACCTGGCCCGCCGGGTGCTCGCCTGCGCCGGGCCGCGTACCGCACTGGGCGACCTGCTGCGCGACTGGGACCTGGTGTCCCGGCAGGTCGCCGCGATGGCCGGGAACTCACCGGTGACGCTCGGCCCGGACGGCTGGATCGTGGCCCGGCTGGAGGCCCGCGGCCGCCAGTGGGGTCAGCTGGTGCTCTTCGGCCACCCCGGCACCGCGCAGACCGCCCGGGTGATCGGCACCCGCGCCGCCGAGGCGCTGGCCCTGCACCACCTGCTCGGCGAACGCGGCCGCGGCTGGGAGGAGCAGGCCGCGGAGGTGCTGCTGACCGACCTCGCGGCCGGCACCGCCCGCCCGGAGGACCTGCTCCCCCGGATCCGCGCCGCCGGGCTGCCGGCCGGCCGGCGGACCTTCGTCCCGCTGGTGCTGCGCCCGCACGGGCGCGTCCCGGGCCTGCGCGAACTGGTCGAGCGGCAGCTCGCCGACGACGGCACCGCGGCACTGACGGCCTGGATCCGGCCGGACGCCCTGGCCGTCCTGCTGAGCCTGCCGCCGGGCCGCGACGCCGAGCAGGAGGTGCGCCGGCTGGCGGTCCGGCTGCACGAACGGCTGGCCGCGCTCGGCGCGCGGGCGGCAGCCGGCGCCGGTTTCGGCTGCGCGGTGCTGGACGAGCTGAGCCGCTCGTTCGTCGAGGCGGTGCACGTCGCGGACGCCGCCCTGGCCGGGCCGCCGGCCGGTCCGGTGGCGTGGCTGCGGGACGTACGGCTGCGCGGGCTGGTCCGGCTGCTGCGCGACGACCCGCAGCTGCAGTCCTTCATCGTGCGTGAGCTCGGGCCGCTGCTGGGCCGCCCCGACCTGCTGGAACTGCTGCGCGGCTACCTCAGCACCGGCCGCAACAAGTCCCTGACGGCGCAGCACCAGCACATCAGCCGCCCGGCGCTCTACCGGCGGCTGCAGGGCATCGAGGAACTGCTCGGCACCGACCTCGACGACCTGGAGCAGCTCACCTCGCTGTACGTCGCCCTGCTCGCGCACGACGCCCAGCAGGACGCCGGGCAGGACGCCCCTCACTGAGCGCGCAGCGGCGCCGACCCGAAAGGTCACTCCATGTTTTGATCAAATTACTTTGTGTACTAGCCCGGCGCCGGCCTCAGGACCTGACGGCCGGTCCGTCCGCGCCCGCGGCGGCCGTGGTGCCGTCGGAGGTCCACCACGCCCCGGGGTCCTCGCACGAACCGACCGTGAGGCGTTCGCCGTACCCGTTGTCGAGGAGGCAGCCGCCCCGCTGCGCGACGATCCGGAACGGGGAGTCGGTGGCGGCCGCGTCGGTCCGGGCCGGGTCCCCCGCGAAGGTCCACAGCTGGGCCGGGTCCTCCTGCGGGCCAGCGGACCGGCCGTGCTGCAGGTAGACCGAGTCGTCGGGGTCGGTGGTGAGCAGCAGCGGTCCGGCGTCGTCGGCGGGGGCCAGCAACGACCGCAGGACCAGCTCGCCGGTGGCCGACGGCAGGACCAGCCACTCCTGGTCCGCCTCGGCGTCCGGGGGCATGCCGACCACGGCTGCGCCGTCCGCCGCCCGGGACTCCGCCACGCCGAACGCGTGCATCCTCAGCCCGGACTGCCGGGCCGTCAGCACGGTCAGCCCGCCCGCCGGGCCGCTGCCCGCCACGGTGTCGGCGGGCGGCGGTGCGGCGGCGGGCGCGCGGGTCACCCCGTCCGGCCGGGCGGCCGGGTCACCTGCGGCGGCCGGGGCGGAGTCGGCCTGTGAACGGTCTGCCTCACCGACCAGCAGCAGCGCGGCGAGGGCGGCGAGCACGGCCGTGGCCGTGGCCGTGGCGGCGGTGAGCACCGGTCTGTGGTTCACGTTCGGTTCCCCTGCGAGGTGTTCGGGACGGCCGCGGATCCGTCCCCCGTTCCGCCCGGTCCGGTCCGGCCCGGGTGGGGCACCGGCCGAGGTCAGGGGTCGGGCAGGGCAGACGCTAGCCGAGCAGGCGCGGCACCGGGCCCGGTCGCCACCGACGAGTGAACGCCGGTACCCCCATTCGGCCCACCGAACGGGTCCGGACCACCCGGACGGACGGATGGGAGCGCTCCCGCACCGCACTCGCCGACCCCCGCGCCGCAGGCCGTCGCGCCGCACCCTCAGGCCGAGTCGCGGACCACCAGCTCGGTCGCCAGCACCACCTGCCGGTGGGCCCGGCCGGGCGAGCCGATCTCCTCCAGCAGCAGCCGCGCCATGGTCCGGCCCATCTCCTCGATCGGCTGCCGGACGCTGGTCATCGGCGGTTCGGTGTGCCGGGCCACGACCGAGTCGTCGAACCCGATCACCGCCACGTCCTGCGGCACCCGCCGGCCGGCCGCCCGCAGCACCTGCATCGCCCCGGCCGCCATCAGGTCCGAGGCGCAGAACACCGCGTCCAGCCCGGGGCTGCGCCCCAGCAGCTCCCGCATCGCGAGCCGGCCGCCCTCCTCGGTGAAGTCGCCGAGCCCGACCAGGTCCTCCCGGTACGGCCGGCCGGCCTCCTCCAGGGCCTGCCGGTAGCCGCCCAGCCGGGCCCTGGCGCCCTCCATGTCCAGCGGGCCGGTGATGGTCGCGATGGCGTCGCAGCCGCGCCGTAGCAGGTGCCGCACGGCCATCCGGGCGCCGCCCGCGTTGTCCGCGATCACATAGCCGAGCGGCTCCGCGTCACCGCGGCGGCCGGCCAGCACGGACGGGATCTCCAGGCTCTCCAGCAGTGCCGGCAGCGGGTCGTCCCGGTGCACCGAGACCAGCAGCACGCCGTCCACCCGCTGCGCGGTCAGGTACGCCGCCAGCCGCTCGCGCTCGCGCCGGTTGCGGACCAGGATCAGCAGCAACTGCATCTCGGTCTCGGCGAGTTCGGCCGACACCCCGCTGATGATGTCGGAGAAGTACGGCTCCGAGAACAGCCGGGTCTCCGCCTCCGGCACGACCAGCGCGATCGAGTCGGTCCGCGAGGTGACCAGGGTCCGGGCCGCCCGGTTGGGCACGTAGCCGAGTTCGGCGATGGCGGCCAGCACGGCCTCCTTGGCCTTCTCGCTGACCCGCGGCGAGCCGTTGACCACCCGGGAGACCGTCCCGCGGCCCACCCCGGCCAGCGCGGCCACCTCCTCGAGGGTCGGGCGCGCCGCCCCCCGGGCTGCGCCGCCGGCCGGGCCGCCGGCCTGCCCGCCCACCATCCGTGCCATCCTGCCGCCTCTCCGTTCACCCGGCCGGGCTCCACTCGCGCCCGGCCACCACCCCATCGTCCCCGCGCCCCGCCGCCGGACACCAACCGGGTCGGCCTCCGCCCGCCGCCGGGACCGCCCGGGACGGCCGCCGGAAACAGATCCGACACACAGGCTTGACACCCGGCCCCGGGACGCAGCAACCTTCCCACAGGCCGAGTGGGAGCGCTCCCACGCAGCCTTCGGCGAGCGTACGCCGGGGCGCCCCGCCCCACCGCACCCCACCGCACCCCCGTACGACAACACCAGGCACCCCATCCGCCACCCGTCCGCGCAGGTCGGCCCGGCCGCCGCGGGCCGCACCCCGCGGGGCCCGTCCACGGACGCCCTCGGAACGCCCACGGAACGAACGCCCACGGAACGTCCTCGGAACCGTCCTCGGAACAAGGAGACGCACATGCGCACCACCTCCCGCCCCCGCAGAGCCACCGCCCCGGCCGCCGCGGCGCTGCTCTGCTCCGCCCTGCTGCTGACCGCCTGCAGCAGCGGCGGCCCGCAGTCCGCCGGATCGGCGGGCCCGGGGTCCGCGCAGGTCACGCTGACCGTCGGCGACTTCGGCACCTTCGGGTACAAGGAGGCCGGCCTGTACGACGAGTACATGGCCGCGCACCCGAACATCACCATCAAGTACGAGACCGTCCAGGACGGCCAGAAGTACTGGGACGCGCTGACCACCCACCTGGCCTCCGGCAGCGGGCTCTCGGACATCCAGGCGGTCGAGGTCGGCTACATCGCCCAGGCGGCCGGCACCCTCGGCGACAAGTTCACCGACCTGTCGAAGGCGGACGGGGTGAAGGCGGACGCCTGGCTGCCCTGGAAGTCGAAGCAGGCGACCACCGCCAAGGGCGCCCTGATCGGGCTCGGCACCGACATCGGCCCGATGGCGGTCTGCTACCGCAAGGACCTGTTCGAGCAGGCCGGTCTGCCGTCCGACCGTGAGGCGGTCGGCAGGCTCTGGGCGGGTGACTGGAGCAAGTTCGTCGACGCCGGCAAGCAGTACCAGTCCAAGGCCCCCGCCGGGACCTTCTTCACCGACTCGGCCAGCGGGCTGTTCAACGCGGCGCTGTCCGCCGAGGCGCAGCAGTACTCGGACGCCTCGGGGAAGCTGGTCTACCGGGACAGTCCCGGGGTGAAGAAGGCCTGGGACATCGCGGTCAGCGCCTCCCAGGCGAAGATCAGCGCCGGGCTCCGCCAGTTCCAGGACAACTGGAACACCGCCTTCACCAACGCCCAGTTCGCGACCGTGGTCTGCCCGTCCTGGATGACCGGCATCATCAGCAAGTACTCCGGCGACAGTGGCAAGGGCAAGTGGGACATCGCCCAGGCCCCGGTCGCCTCCAACTGGGGCGGTGCCTTCCTGACGGTACCGAAGGCCGGCAAGCACACCGCCGAGGCCGCCGCGCTGGCCGCCTGGCTGACCGCGCCCGAGCAGCAGGCCAAGGTGTTCACCAAGGTCGGGAACCTGCCCTCGACCACGGCGGGCCTGCAGCTGCCGGCGGTGCAGGGTGCCCGGCTGGACTACTTCGGTTCCACCCCGACCGGCCAGATCTTCGCCACCACCGCCGGGAACATCAAGCCCGCGCCGATCGGCGAGCAGGACGGCACGGTCAAGACGATCATCACCGACAACGGGATCCTCGACATCGAGCAGCACGGCACCGACCCTGCCAAGGCCTGGCAGACCGTCACCAAGCTGATCGACGACAAGGTCAACGGCTGACGTCTCCCGCCCGCCGTCCGCGGGCCCGGCCGCCCGGCTCCGGTGCTGGCCGGGATCGCCCGGGTCACCCCGATGGAGACCAGCCGGCACCTCGCCGCGCTGGTCGGCGCGCCGGTCCACCTGAAGTGCGAGAACCTC
>NZ_JBEZIR010000073.1:0-42973 GCF_040651175.1 Kitasatospora sp. NPDC048540 | reverse complement strand
CGGAGGCTGGGGGCGGAACTGCGCGAAGCGGAAGCCAACCTGCCGGCACCCCGGCGACGGCGGGGAACAATCACCCGCCGTCGCCGACCGACCCCGGCCACCTACCGCCTCTCGCGCAGTTCCCCGCGCCCCTGAAAGAAACCACCCCAGCGCACCTGAAAATCACCCCCGAGGGGCGCACCACAGGGGCGCTGGGGGTACCCCCGGCCGGAGGCTGGGGGCGGAACTGCGCGAAGCGGAAGCCAACCTGCCGGCACCCCGGCAACGGCGGGGAACAACCACCCGCCGTCGCCGACCGACCCGGTCACCTACCGCTCTCGCGCAGTTCCCCGCGCCCCTGAAAACCGCCCCGGCGCCCCTGACAGACCACCCCAGCACACCTGAAGTCACCGCCCCTGGGGGTTGGGGTCAGGCGGTGGTCCACTCCTGCTGGAGGGCGAGGTCCGCCTTGATCTCGGCGAGTTGGGCGGCCACCGCGCTCGGGGCGGTGCCGCCGCGGCCGTTGCGGGAGGCGATGGCGCCGTGGACGCTGAGTACGGACCGCACCTCGGGCGTCAGGTGCCCGGAGATCTCGGCGAACTGCTGGTCCGTCAGGTCGGCCAGCTCGATGCCCTGGGCCTCGCAGACCTTGACGCAGGCGCCCGCCACCTCGTGCGCGACCCGGAACGGGACGCCCTGCTTGACCAGCCACTCCGCGATGTCGGTGGCCAGCGAGAACCCGGCCGGGGCCAGCTCCTCGAGCCGGTCGCGGTGGACCGTGAGGGTGGCCATCATGCCGGTGAAGGCCGGCAGCAGGACCTCCAGGGTGTCGCAGGAGTCGAAGACCGGCTCCTTGTCCTCCTGGAGGTCGCGGTTGTACGCGAGCGGCAGCGCCTTGAGGGTGGCCAGCAGGCCGGTGAGGTTGCCGATCAGGCGGCCGGACTTGCCCCGGGCCAGCTCGGCGATGTCGGGGTTCTTCTTCTGCGGCATAATCGACGAGCCGGTGGAGAAGGCGTCGTGCAGCGTGATGAAGCCGAACTCCTTGGTGTTCCAGATGATCACCTCTTCCGCGATCCGGGAGAGGTTGATCCCGATCATCGCGGTGACGAAGGCGAACTCGGCGACGAAGTCCCGGGAGGCGGTGCCGTCGATCGAGTTGCCGACCGAGCCGCGCTCGAAGCCCAGCTCGGCGGCGACCGCCTCCGGGTCGAGGCCGAGCGAGGAGCCGGCCAGTGCACCGGAGCCGTACGGGGAGACGGCGGTGCGGGTGTCCCACTGGCGCAGCCGCTCGGCGTCCCGGCCGAGGGCCTGCACGTGCGCGAGGACGTGGTGGGCGAACAGCACGGGCTGTGCGTGCTGGAGGTGGGTGCGGCCCGGCATCGCGGTGTCGGGGTGGGCCTCGGCGAGGCCGACCAGGGCGTGCTGGAGGTCGAGCACCAGAGCGCCGATGATCTTCGCGTGGTCGCGCAGGTACATCCGGAACAGGGTGGCGATCTGGTCGTTGCGCGAGCGTCCGGCCCGGAGCTTGCCGCCGAGGTCGGGGCCGAGCCGCTCCAGCAGGCCGCGTTCCAGCGCGGTGTGCACGTCCTCGTCGGCGACGGTGCCGGTGAAGGTGCCCGCCTCGACGTCGGCGAGCAGCCGGTCGAGGCCGTCGAGCATGCCGCTCAGCTCCTCGTCACCGAGCAGGCCCGCCTTGTGCAGCACCTTGGCGTGCGCCTTGGAACCGGCGATGTCGTAGGGCGCGAGGCGCCAGTCGAAGTGCACAGAGGCGGAGAGCCTGGCCAGGGCCTCGGAGGGGCCGTCGGCGAATCGCGCGCCCCAGAGGCGGACGTCAGCGGGCTGGTCGGCGGGCATCGCTCGGGCTCCTTCAGCTGTGCGGCGGTAGGGGTGGTCCCGGCTGCCGGGGGTGACAGCCGGGACCGGGGAGGGGTGGCTCAGGCCAGGTCGCGCCGGGCCGCGATCTTCGAGGAGAGGCCGAAGATCTCGATGAAGCCCTTGGACATCGACTGGTCGAAGGTGTCGCCGGTGTCGTAGGTGGCGAGGTTGAAGTCGTACAGCGACTGGTCGGACTTGCGGCCGTTGACCACGGCCCGGCCGCCGTGCAGGACCAGCCGGATGTCGCCGGAGACGGACTGGTTGGCCTCGTTGACGAAACCGTCCAGGGCCCGCTTGAGCGGGGAGAACCACAGGCCGTCGTAGACCAGCTCGGCCCAGCGCTGCTCGACCTGCCGCTTGTAGCGGGCCAGCTCGCGCTCGACGGTGACGTTCTCCAGCGCCTGGTGGGCGGTGATCAGGGTGATCGCGCCGGGGGCCTCGTAGATCTCCCGGGACTTGATGCCGACGAGGCGGTCCTCGACCATGTCGAGCCGGCCGATGCCCTGGGCGCCCGCGCGCTTGTTGAGCTCCTCGATGGCCTGCAGCACGGTGACCTTGCGGCCGTCGATGGCGACCGGGACGCCGGCCTCGAAGGTGATGACCACCTCGTCGGCCTCGCGCGGGGTGGCCGGGTTCTGGGTGTACTCGTAGACGTCCTCGATCGGGGCGTTCCAGATGTCCTCCAGGAAGCCGGTCTCCACGGCCCGCCCGAAGACGTTCTGGTCGATCGAGTACGGCGACTTCTTGGTGGTGGCGATCGGCAGGCCCTTGGCCTCGGCGAAGGCGATCGCCTTGTCCCGGGTCATCGCGTAGTCGCGGACCGGGGCGATGCACTTGAGGCCCGGGGCCAGCGAGTTGATGCCGACCTCGAAGCGGACCTGGTCGTTGCCCTTGCCGGTGCAGCCGTGGGCGACGGTGGTGGCGCCGTGCTTCTGGGCGGCGGCGACCAGGTGCTTGACGATGGTCGGCCGCGACAGCGCGGAGACCAGCGGGTACTGGCCCTGGTAGAGGGCGTTGGCCTTGAGCGCCGGCAGGCAGTACTCGTCGGCGAACTCCTCGCGGGCGTCGGCGACCTCGGCCTCGACGGCGCCGCAGTCCAGCGCGCGCTGGCGGATCTTCTCCAGGTCCTCGCCGCCCTGGCCGACGTCGACGGCGACGGCGATGACCTCGGCGCCGGTCTCCTCGGCGATCCAGCCGATGCAGACGGACGTGTCCAGACCGCCCGAGTAGGCGAGTACGACGCGCTCGGTCACGGCTTTCTCCTTCACAAAGGGGTGCGTACAGGGCAGGGGACCGTGCTGTACGGTTCCCATGCGGCGTTAGGCATAAGTATGCATCACTGCGTATGAAACGCCAAACCCCGTTTCCGGGGCGCACAGCACGGGCGGGGATTCCTCCGGGAACCGGCCGTCGGCCGGGCCCGGAGCGGTCTACTGGACCTTGGCCTGGGCCAGCTGCATCAGGTGGTCGGCCAGCGCCTGGCCGCCGGCCGGGTCGCGGCTGATCAGCAGCACGGTGTCGTCGCCGGCGATGGTGCCGATCACCTCGTACACCTCCGCCGCGTCGATCGCCGAGGCGAGGAACTGCGCGGCCCCGGGCGGGGTGCGCAGCACCACCAGGTTGCCGGAGGCGGTGGCGGAGACCATCAGCTCGCCCGCCAGCCGGGCCATCCGGCCCTCGCTGGCGGACTCGCCCATCGGCGCGCGCGGCGTACGGTCGCCGCCCTCGGCCGGGACGGCGTAGATGAGTGCGCCGTCCCGGTTGCGGATCTTCACCGCGCCCAGCTCGTCCAGGTCCCGGGAGAGGGTGGCCTGGGTGACCACCAGTCCGTCGTCGGCCAGCAGTTTGGCGAGCTGGCTCTGCGAGCGGACCGGCTGACGTGTCAGCAGGTCCACGATCCGCCGGTGGCGCGCGGTGCGGGTCTGCGGGACCTGCGACGTCGGCCCGGCGGCGGACTGGTCGAAGTTGGGTGCGGTCATACGATGATTCTCCTGGACTGGGCTCAGCTGTTCGCGTCGGGGGCGGACTCCCGCACCGACCGGAGGATCTCCGGCAGTGCGGCCAGGAAGCTGTCCGCCTCCTGCTCGGTGAGCACCAGCGGCGGCACCAGCCGGACGGCGTCCGGCACGGCCGCGTTCACCAGGAACCCGGCCTGCTGCGCGGCGGCCTGCACCTGGGCCGAGACCGGCGCGGTCAGCACGATGCCGAGCAGCAGCCCGCTGCCGCGCACGTGGGCCACCAGCGGGTCGCCGATCGCCTCCACGCCCTGCCGGATCCGCTCGCCGACCTTGGCGACGTGCTCCAGCAGGCCCTGGGACTCGATGGTGTCCAGCACCGCCAGGCCCGCCGCCGCGACCACCGGGTTTCCGCCGAAGGTGGTGCCGTGGTGGCCCGGGTGGAGCAGTTCGGCGGCCGGGCCGAAGGCGATGGCGGCGCCGATCGGCAGGCCGCCGCCGAGCCCCTTGGCCAGGGTGATGATGTCCGGGTCGGCGCCCTCGACGGCCTGGTGGGCGAACCAGTGGCCGGTGCGGCCGATGCCGGTCTGGATCTCGTCCAGGACCAGCAGGGTGCCGGTGGCACGGGTGATCTCGCGGGCGGCCCGCAGGTAGCCGTCGGGCAGCGGGACCGCGCCGTTCTCGCCCTGGATCGGCTCCAGGAAGACGGCGGCGGTGCCGGTGGTGACGGCCGCCCGCAGCGCCTCGACGTCGCCGAACGGCACATGGGTGACGTCGCCGGGCAGCGGGCGGAACGGGTCCTGCTTGGCGGGCTGCGCGGTGAGCGCCAGCGCGCCCATGGTGCGGCCGTGGAAGGCGCCCTGCACCGAGACCAGGTGGGTCCGGCCGGTCAGCCGGCTGATCTTGAAGGCGGCCTCGTTGGCCTCCGCGCCGGAGTTGCAGAAGAACACCCGGCCGTCGCGGCCGGACAGCTGGAGCAGCCGCTCGGCGAGCCGGACGGTCGGCTCCGCGATGAACAGGTTGGAGACGTGCCCGAGGGTGGAGATCTGGCCGGTGACCGCCTCGACCACGGCCGGGTGGGCGGTGCCGAGCGCGTTGACCGCGATCCCGCCGACCAGGTCCAGGTACTCCTTGCCGTCGGCGTCCCAGAACCGGGAGCCGGCGCCGCGGACCAGCGGGATCCGCGGGGTGCCGTAGTTGTCCATCAGCGCGTGCTGCCACCGCTCGGTGATGCCGCTGTTGCCGCCGGTCATGCCAGTCCCCCCAGTACGGGCGCCTCGTCGTCGGGGACGACCATGGTGCCGATGCCTTCGTCGGTGAAGATCTCCAGGAGCAGGCTGTGCTGCACCCGTCCGTCCAGGACGCGGGCGGTGCCGACGCCGGAGCGCACGGCCCGCAGGCAGCCCTCCATCTTGGGGAGCATGCCGGTCGCCAGGGTCGGCAGCATCTCCTCCAGTTCGGTGCCGGTGAGCCTGCTGATCACGTCGTCGGAGCCCGGCCAGTCGCGGTAGAGGCCCTCGACGTCGGTCAGGATGACCAGCATCTCGGCGCCGAGCGCGACGGCCAGTGCCGCGGCCGCGGTGTCGGCGTTGATGTTGTAGACGTGGCCGTCGGCGCCGCGCGCGATCGAGGAGATCACCGGGATCCGGCCGTCGCCGATCAGGGCCTTCACCGCGCCCGCCTCGATGTTGACGATGTCGCCGACCAGGCCGATGTCGACCTGTTCGCCCTCCACCACCGCGTACCGCTTGACCGCGGTCATGGTGTGGGCGTCCTCGCCGGTCATGCCGACCGCGAACGGTCCGTGCTCGTTGAGCAGCCCGACCAGCTCGCGCTGGACCTGGCCCGCCAGCACCATCCGCACCACGTCCATGGTCTCCGGGGTGGTGACCCGAAGCCCGGCGGTGAAGGACGACTCCAGGCCGAGCTTCTCCAACTGGGCGTTGATCTGCGGGCCGCCGCCGTGGACCACGACCGGGTGCAGTCCGGCGTAGCGCAGGAAGACCACGTCCTGGGCGAACGCCGCCTTGAGTTCGTCGTCGACCATGGCGTTGCCGCCGAACTTGATCACGATGGTCTTGCCGTGGAAGCGCTCCAGCCAGGGCAGCGCCTCGATCAACGTGCGCGCCTTGGGCAACGCGGTGTTGTTGCGGGCCTGTTCGCCCTTGGGTGCGATCTGCACGATGTCCCCCGGATCAGGTCGAGTAGGCGCTGTTCTCATGGACGTAGTCTGCGGTCAGGTCGTTGGTCCAGACAGTGACCGCGAATTGACCGGCCTTCAGATCGGCGGTGATGACCACCTCGCGGCCCTTCATCGACACCAGCGAGCGGTCCTCGCCGACGCTGCCGTCGCGGCAGACCCAGACGCCGTTGATGGCGACGTCCAGCCGGTCCGGGTCGAAGGCGGCCCGGGTGGTGCCGATCGCGGCCAGTACCCGGCCCCAGTTGGGGTCCTCGCCGTGGATGGCGCACTTGAGCAGGTTGTTGCGGGCCACCGTGCGGGCGACCTCGACGGCCTCCTCCTCGGTGGCCGCGTTGACGACGTCGATCCGGATGTCCTTGCTCGCGCCCTCGGCGTCGCCGATCAGCATCCGGGCCAGCTCGCCGCAGACCGTCTGCACGGCCTCGGTGAACTCGTCCCGGTCCGGCACCACTTCACTGGCGCCGGAGGCGAGCAGCAGCACGGTGTCGTTGGTCGACATGCAGCCGTCGGAGTCGATCCGGTCGAAGGTGGTGCGGGTGGCGGCGCGCAGCACCGCGTCCAGCTCGGGCGCCTCGACGGCGGCGTCCGTGGTGATCACCACCAGCATGGTGGCGAGGCCCGGGGCGAGCATGCCCGCGCCCTTGGCCATGCCGCCGACGGTCCAGCCGGCCGGGCTGGCGACCTGGGCGGTCTTGTGGACGGTGTCGGTGGTCTTGATGGCGATGGCGGCGGCCTCGCCGCCGTCGGCGGAGAGCGCGGCGACGGCCTGCTCGACGCCGGGCAGCAGCAGGTCCATCGGCAGCCGCTCACCGATCAGGCCGGTGGAGCAGACCGCGACCTCGCCGGCGCCGGTGGCGAGCTGTTCGGCCACCTTCTCGGCGGTGGCGTGGGTGTCCTGGAAGCCCAGCGGCCCGGTACAGGCGTTGGCGCCACCGGAGTTGAGGACGACGGCGGCGAGCCGGCCGGCCTTCAGCACCTGCTCGGACCAGAGCACCGGAGCGGCCTTGACCCGGTTGGAGGTGAAGACGCCGGCGGCGGCGAAGGCCGGGCCGTCGTTGACCACCAGGGCCAGGTCGGGCGTGCCGGAGGCCTTGATGCCGGCGGTCACGCCGGCGGCCCGGAAGCCCTTCGCGGCGGTGACGCCCGCGCTCTGATGGTCGGTCACGGTGCGACTCCGTTCAGCGGAAGACCCAGCTCCTCGGGGAGCCCGAGGGCGATGTTCATGCTCTGCACCGCGCCGCCGGCGGTGCCCTTGACCAGGTTGTCGATGGCGCTGATCGCGATCACCCGGCCGGCGTGCTCGTCCAGGGCGACCTGGACCAGCGCGGCGTTGGAGCCGTAGACCGAGCTGGTCTGCGGCCACTGCCCCTCGGGCAGCAGGTGGACGAACGGCTCACCGGCGAAGGCCTCGGTGTAGGCGGCGCGCAGCGAGGCGGCGGTGGTGCCGGGCTTCGCCTTGGCGCTGCAGGTGGCCAGGATGCCGCGCGGCATCGGGGCGAGGGTGGGGGTGAAGGAGATGGTGATCTCCTCGCCCGCCACCGGGCCGAGGTTCTGCGCCATCTCGGGGGTGTGCCGGTGGCCGCCGCCGACGCCGTACGGGCTCATCGAGCCCATCACCTCGCTGCCGAGCAGGTGCGCCTTGACCGCCTTGCCGGCGCCGGAGGTGCCGGAGGCGGCCACCACCACGGCCTCGGGCTCGACCAGCCGGGCCGCGTAGGCGGGGAACAGGGCGAGGGAGACGGCCGTCGGGTAGCAGCCGGGGACGGCGATCCGCCTGGTGCCCTTGAGCGCGGCGCGGTGGCCGGGCAGCTCCGGCAGGCCGTACGGCCAGGTGCCGGCGTGCGGCGAGCCGTAGAACTTCTCCCAGGTGGCGGCGGACTTCAGCCGGAAGTCGGCGCCGCAGTCGACCACCAGGACGTCCTCGCCGAGCGCCTCGGCGACGGCGGCGGACTGGCCGTGCGGCAGCCCGAGGAAGACGATGTCGTGGCCGGCCAGCACCTCGGTGGTGGTGGGCTCCAGGACGCGGTCGGCCAGCGGGAGCAGGTGCGGCTGGAGCGTGCCGAAGCGCGCCCCCGCATTGGAGCCCCCGGTCAGCGCGCCGATCTCGATCTCGGGGTGGCCGAGCAGCAGGCGCAGTACCTCGCCCCCCGCGTACCCGCTGGCGCCGGCGACGGCGACTCGCAAAGCCATGGCGTTCCTCTCTCGAACTTGGCATGAATATACGCAGCTCGGAACATTCATGCAAGAAGCCCCTTGTAAGGGTACCCTAACTTGAGAGTGGGGTGCCCGGTGACCGGCGGGTCCGGTGCGGCTCAGCCTCGGGTGCGCAGGTGGCCCGGCTGCTGCGCGGCCGCGTCCGCACGGTGAACGCGGCCCGGCCACCGGGCGCCGTCTGGCGCCGTCGGGCTACCGCGCCGCCAGCCGCTCCGCCAGGCCGAGCAGCTCGGGCAGCCGCAGCACCCGCCCGCCGCCGCCCGGCAACGGCACGTGGAGCGTCCCGGTCCAGCGGGCGGGCACGGCCGCCAGGCCGTACACCGCCCCGGCCAGGCCACCGGTGACGGCGGCGACGGTGTCGGTGTCCCCGCCGAGGTCGACCGCCGCGCGCAGCGCGTCCTCGAAGGAGGCGGTGGTGCGCAGCGCCCACACCGCGGAGCCCAGGCAGGGCCAGACCGCGCCGTTGAACTCGGTCGCCCGGTCGGGGTGCCAGTCGGGGGCGAGCACGGCGGCGTACCGCTCCCGGTGGTCGGGGTGGACGTCGGCCAGCACGGACGGCAGCGCGGCGAGCGGGTCGTCGCCGGTCAGCGCGGTGCGGACCAGCTCGTGGAAGACGGCGGTGCCCTCCCAGGCGGCCCGGTCGCCGTGGGTGAGGGCGGCGATCCTACGGGCGGCGTCCATGGTCGCCGCCCGGCCGGCCGGGGCGAAGTACACGGCGGAGGTGGTGGCGCGCATCAGCGAACCGTTGCCGGCCGCCCGCGCGGTGCTCCGGAAGTGCACGGCGGCGGCGAGGTCCCAGGGCAGGTCGCCGGTGAGCACCTGCTCGGTCTGGATGCCGATGTCCTTGGGGTCGGCGGCGGCCCACCGCCGCAGCCGGGCGAAGACGTCCGGGAGGTCGAGCCCGCCGTTTTCCAGCAGCGACTCGGCCAGGTGCACGGCCTGCTGGGTGTCGTCGGTGGCCTCGCCCGGGTCCCAGCCACCGCCGCCGCACATCTCGCCACCGCCCGGCGCCCGGCCGCCGGAGTCCGGGAAGCGGGCCGGGTCCGGGAAGCGGGCCGAGAACATGCCGGGCGGGCCGAACTCGAAGGGCGCGCCGAGCGCATCACCTACCGCCGAGCCGATCACCGCGCCGGCCGCCCGGCCGGCCCTCCGCTGTGGCACCGGGTCAGCTCCTGACCGCTCGCAGGACGACGAACTTCGGGTTGCTGGCGACCAGTTCGCAGTTGCCGAAGAGCCGGCGCAGCTTGACGTGGTAGCCGAGGTGGCGGTTGCCGACCACCAGCAGTTCGCCGCCGGGGCGCAGTGCGTCGCGGGCGCCGGTGAACATCCGGCGGGCGGTGGCGTCGGTGGTGGCCTGGTGGCTGTGGAACGGCGGGTTGTTGAGCACCAGGTCGACCGATCCGGCGGGGACGCCCGACAGGCCGTCACCGACCTGGAAGTCAGCCTGCGTGCCCGCCGGGGTGTTGGCCCGGAAGGTGGCCTCGGCGGAGGCCACCGCCTGGTACGACTCGTCGGTGAAGAGCAGTTCGGCCGCCGGGTTGGCCAGCGCGACCGCCGTCCCCACCACGCCGTTGCCGCAGCCGAGGTCCACCACCCGCTCGGGCCCGGTGTGCCGCGGCAGGTGCTGGAGGAAGAAGCGGGTGCCGATGTCGAGGCGCTCGGCGCAGAAGGTGCCGGCGTGGTTGGTGACCGTCCGTCCGGACAGCGGGCCGATCCCGTCGGGCAGCGGGTAGCTGTGCGGCCACGGGTTGGCGGCCGGGGCGACGGCCGGGTCGGGGGTGCAGAAGATCAGCCGGGCCTTGCGGGCCGCCAGCGAGGTGCGGGTGGGGCCGAGGATGCGCTCGAAGAGGGTGAGCGTCGAGGTGTGGATCTCGGTGACCATGCCGGTGCCGACCACCACCGTGCCCGGGTGGACGGCGGGCGCCAGCCGGTGCAGCTGGTCCTCCAGCAGGGCGAGGCTCTTGGGGACCCGCACCAGCAGCACGTCGATCCGCTCCGGCACCGGGTCGCGGGTGGTGAGCAGCCGTACGGCGTCCGGCGCGGCCCCGGCCCGCCGCAGGTTGGCCTGGGTGGCCCGGCGGCCGAGGTAGGAGTCGCCGATCTGCACCGGCCGGTGCGCTGCCAGCGCGGTGGCCAGCGCGCCCCAGCGGTCGCCCAGCACGGCCACGGTTCCCGACAGGTCGGTGGCGGGGGCGTCGTCGATGCCGTCGAGGTGCCGCAGCAGGTACTCGTCGGCGGCGTCCCAGGCGCGGAGCGGGTCGCGGGGGTCCTCGGGGAAGCGGGTCAGGTCGAGCTCGCCCCAGGGCGTCGTGAAACGGTTCATCGTGCCTCCAGGCTAGCCGAGCCCGCTGGCACCCCCGGTCGCCTCGGGGCGGGCCCCCGGGCGGTGGAGCGGCCCGGTCCGCCCGGCGGGACGCCGGTGGTCCCCACCGCGGCGGGCCCGGACGGGGCGTCAGCCCCGGGCCGGGGCTGGGCCTCCCGGCCGGGGAGTGCGTTCGCTAGTTTGTTCGCCGACACCCCGCCGCCCCGGCGCCCGGCCCACCCCGGTGCCCGAGGCTCGACGCAGACCGACGGAGACCCCCGCCCGCATGAACGCCACGCACGCCGCCGACGATCCGCAGAGCCCCGAGGTACGGCCCGACCCGGTCTGCTTCCGGCACCCGCAGCGGGAGTCGCACATCCGCTGCACCCGCTGCGAGCGCTACATCTGCCCGGACTGCATGCGCGACGCCGCGGTCGGCTACCAGTGCCCGGAGTGCGTGAAGGCCGGGAACCAGGACATGCGGCCGGTGCGGACCCAGTTCGGCGGGCGGGTCAGCAGCGTCCCCTTCGTCACGTACGCGCTGATCGCGCTGAACGTGCTGGCGTACCTGGCCGAGCTGGCCAGGAAAACGGTGATCGACGACTTCTGCATGCGCGGGCTGGCGGTGGTCGGGCCGGACGGCGGGTACTACCGGTTCAGCGGGTACGTCCTGCCGCCGGACTTCCACCCGGTCGGGGTGGCGCACGGCGAGTGGTACCGGCTGATCAGCTCGGCGTTCCTGCACCAGCAGCCCACCGAGGGCCGGTTCGGGATCGCGCACATCCTGATGAACATGTTCTCGCTGTGGGTGGTGGGCCGGGTGGTCGAGGAGCGGCTCGGCGCGCTGCGCTACCTCGCGGTGTACCTGCTCTCCGCGCTCGGCGGCTCGGCCCTGGTCTACCTGCTCGAGCCGACCGGCGCGGCCATCGGCGCCTCCGGGGCGATCTTCGGCCTGACCGCCGCGTACTTCGTGCTCAGCCGGCGCCTGCACCACGACCCGCTGGGCGGGAACCGGCAGCTGGTCAGCATGGTGATCTGGCTGGTCGTCTCGGCCGGCATCACCTCCTGGCAGGGCCACCTGGGCGGGCTGCTGACCGGCCTGGCGACCGGCGCGGTGATCGCCTTCGCGCCCGCGAAGCAGCGCGGCGCGGTGCAGGCCGCCGGTCTGGCGGCGGTGCTGATGGTGCTGGTGATGCTGGTGGTGCTGAAGACCGTCGACCTCACCGACGCCAACCCCTGGCTCGCGGGATGACCTCCGCCGGGCGGGACCCCGGCCGGCCGGGCGCCGCCCCGGCTCTGACGGTCACCGCGTACCCCTACGAGCTGGACCTCGCCGGCAGCGCCGACGGGCTGGCGGCGCTCGCCGGCCTGGTGGCAGCCGGGGGCGGGCGGCTGCCCTGTGCGGGGCTGGACGCCGTCGAGGTCCGGAGCTCGTCACGGCCCGGGGTCTCACTGGCCCTGGACGGGCTGCACCGGATCCTGGTGATCACCGGCGACCGGGCCGGTCTGGCCTGGCTCGCCGAGAACCTCGCGGACATCGCGGACATGACGGACGGCGGCCACTGGCACCTCGATCCGTACGAGGGGCACGCGTACCTGCGGGCCGGTTCGCTGCCCGCGGTGGTCAACAGCCCGTACGGGCCGATGCCCGCCCGGCCCGCCTGCCACCCGCCGGACGGCCCGCCGGAGCGCTGACCGGCGCAGCCGGCGGCAGCCGGCCGGTCGGGTAGCGTCGGGCCATGGACCTGGACACCCGGCCAACCCTGACCGGCGCCGCCGTCACGCTGCGGCCCGCCACCGCCGACGACGTCCCGGCGCTCGCCGCCATCCGGGCCACGCCCGAGGTGTACGCCCGCTGGCGCGGCCGGGAGGACCTGGCCGCCGAGGTCGCCGAGGACCTGGCCGACGACTCCACCCCCACCCTGGCCGTCGAGTACCGCGGGCGGGTGGTCGGCGCCGTCCAGTGGCACGCCGAGGAGGAGCCCGACTACCGGCACGCGGGCATCGACATCTACCTCGACCCCGCGGTGCACGGCCGCGGCCTCGGCACGGACGCCGTCCGCACCCTCGCCCGCTACCTGACCCGCGAGCTGGGCCACCACCGGCTGGTGATCGACCCGGCCGCCGACAACGCCGCCGCCATCGCCTGCTACCGCAAGGCGGGCTTCCGGCCGGTCGGCGTGATGCGCCGCTACGAGCGCGGCGCGGACGGCAGCTGGCACGACGGCCTGCTGATGGACCTGCTCGCCGACGAACTGGGTTGACCCGGCGCGGCTGCGCGCGGACGGGTTCCCCGCGGCCGTCACACTCCCTGCTCCCGCTCCGTCATGAAGGTGAACGGCCACCGCGGCCGGTCCGAGCGCGACGTGACGAGGAGAGCAGCAGCCGTGCAGGCACGCATCCGGTACCCCGCCCCGGTCATCCCGGAGGCGATGGGCCGTCCTGGCCGTCCTGGCCGTCCTGGCCGTCCTGAAGACCGAGGCCGCCACCCGGCTCGCCGGCCGTACCGGGCCGGTACCGGCGTGACCGATCCGTTCGACCGCCCCGACGCGACCACCCGCCAGGTGGCTGGCTCCGGCCGGTGGACCGGCCGGTCCGGGCCGTCCATCCACGTTCCCACGGGAAGGCACCTCCGATGAGACTCACGATCTTCGCGGCTTCCGGCGGTATCGGCCGGCTGCTGCTCCACCAGGCCACCGACGCCGGCCACGACGTCACCGCCGTCGTCCGCGACCCCGGTCGGCTGCCCGCGACCCCGGCCCGGGTGCTGACCGCCGACCTCGCCGACCCGGACCCCGCGACGCTGCGGGCCGCCGTCGAGGGCGCCGACGCGGTGCTCTCCGCACTCGGCCCGGTGTCGAAGGCCGAGGCCGGGGTCGCCTGGCGGGGCACCGACGCGATCGTCACCGCGATGCGCGAGACCGGCGCCCGCCGACTGGTCGCGGTGAGCGCGGCCCCGGTCGGCACCGTGCCCTCGCCCGGGCGCCCCCACCCGCCGCGGCACGACCCCGGCGACGGCCTCGTCCTGCGCACCCTGGCCTACCCGCTGCTCAAGGCGGTCCTGCGGGCGCACTACGCGGACCTGGCGCGGATGGAGGACGTGCTGCGCGACAGCGGCCTGGACTGGACCGCGGTCCGCCCGGTCTACCTCAGCGACAAGCCGGTGACCGGCACCTACCGGACGGCGCACGACCAGAACCTTCGCCACGGCACCAGCATCTCCCGGGCCGACGTCGCCCACTGCATGCTCGCCGTCCTCACCCGGCCCGCCACGGTCGGACGGACCGTCTCGGTGGCGTACTAGGCCGGGACCGGGCCGAGCGGGTGTCTGTTGCGTCGCCGGGGCACGCCGTACGGTGATTGCCGGAGCGAGGGGGCGAAGGTGGAGACACCGCAACGGATCATTCGGCGTAAGTGGATCTTCTGGCAGCTGCTGATCGGCCTGGTCGGCGTGAGCGGTCTGCTCCTCGTCTACACGATCGTCCAGCAGAACCTCGCGGCGTCGGACCCCGGTGCTGCGCCGGTCCAGATTCTCGACATCCAGAGCGCGACCGCGGCGGTGCTGGCGACCGGTGGCGGGCTGATCGCCCGGGCGCAGTACGCCACCGCGATCCGTCCGATGATCGGGTTCGACGGACGGGTGGTCCAGGTGGCACCGGACGCGGCCGAGTTGGTCTGGGGCTGCCAGATCCGCAACGGCGCGCAGGACGCGGCGACCGTCTGGGACATGAAGTACTCCGTACGGTTCCTCGGGCAGGATCCGCCCGCTGTCGAGTCCTGGCTCGAATTCGCCGCGCTGACGGAGGAGTTGAAGCGCGCCGGGCTGCGCCCGGACGTCGACTACATGATCAAGCTGTGGACGCGCGGGGCACCGCTGGCCGGGCAGGAACGGGCCATGATCGGCTGGTTCGGCCCGCACGCGATGAGCGTGATCGACGCGCTCTGCGTCCGCGTCCAGGTGGTCGACCGCGTCGGCGACCTGCACGAACGCTCGAACAACCTGCTCACCTCGGCCAGGCGCACACCCCGGCGGGCCACTCCGGACTGGTGACGGGGCCAGGACCTACCCGCCCCGGGCGCGGCTCACGGAACCGGGTGGCGAAGGTGCCGTCCTCCGGCAGCGCCGGGTGCAGGATCTTGACGGCGCCCATGCCCCCGCCGCCGGTCCGCCCGGTCAGCGCGTAATGCCCCCCATGTGCCAGAGGCCCGCCGCGGCTCCACGGTCTCCGACGTGCCGTCAGGCCGCATGCCCGGCACGGCCGGAGGACCCGGGACGGCACCGCCCACGCGCCCCCTCAGACCCGCCCGGTGCGGCCGGTACCTCCGGCGCTGTCGACCGCCTCGGCCAGCAGCTCGACCGCCCTGGCCAGCCGGCGCTCGGGCAGCACCCCGAAGCCGAGGGCGAGGGCCGGCGGGCCCGGGCTCAGCCGCATCGGACCGACCGGCTCGACCCGCAGGTCGCGTTCGAGCGCGGCGGCCACCACGGCCTCCTCCGCGGTGCCGGGCGGCAGTTCGAGGTACAGGTGGAGCCCGGCCGCGACGCCGCGCACCTCGGTCGCGGGCAGTGCGGACCGCAGCGCGTCCGCCAGGGCGTCCCGGCGCCGCCGGTAGACCGCGCGGACGGTGCGCAGGTGCCGGTCGTAGCCGCCGCCGGACAGCAGCTCGGCGAAGGTGAGTTGCTCGATCACGCCGGTGCCCAGGTCGGCGTAGCGCTTGGCGTGGTGGAAGTCGGCGGCCAGCGGTCCGGGCAGCACGGCCCAGCCGAGCCGCAGGGCGGGGGCGAGCGACTTGCTGAGCGATCCGAGGTGCACCACCGAGTCCGGCGCCAGCCCCTGGAGGCAGCCGACCGGTTCGCGGTCGTAGCGGAACTCGGCGTCGTAGTCGTCCTCCACCACCAGCGCGCCGGACTCCCGTGCCCAGGCGATGAGTTCGGCCCGGCGCGCGGGCGCCAGCACCACCCCGGTGGGGTACTGGTGCGCGGGCGTGACCAGCACCACCGTGGCGCCGGTGGCGGCGAGCGCCGCGACGTCCAGGCCGTCCCGGTCGACCGGGACGCCGACCGGCTCCACCCCGTGGGCCCGCAGCAGCGCCAGGGTGCCGGGCGAGCACGGGTCCTCGACCGCGTACCGCTGCGGCCCCCGGGCGGCCAGCACCCGCACCAGCAGGGACAGTCCCTGGGCCACTCCGGCGATCACCGTCACCTCGCCGGGCCCGGCCGCCGCCGCCCGTACCCGGCCCAGGTGGCCGGCGAGCTCGGCCCGCAGCTCGGGCAGCCCGGCCGGGTCGCCGTAGCCGAGCCGGCCGTGCTGGGCGGCCGTGAGCGCCCGGCGGGTGGCGGCCAGCCAGGCGGCCCGCGGGAAGGCCGCCAGGTCGGGCGTGCCCGGCTTTAGGTCGTGGCCGGGCGGCCGGTCGGGGTCCGCCGGCGGCTCTTGGGCGGGCGGCCGGGCGACCCCGGCCGCGACCCGGGTACCCGAGCCGCGCACGCCCACCAGGTAGCCCTCGGCGACCAGTTGGGCGTAGCACTCGACCACCACCCCGCGGGACAGTCCCAGCTGGGCGGCCAGGGCGCGGGTGGACGGCAGCCGGGCACCGGCCGCCAGCCGTCCGCCCTGGACGGCGCCGCGCAGCGCCCGGGTCAGCTGGCCGGTCAGGTCGCCGAGCGCATGGTCGACCGGGACGAACAGCTCCGTCACAGTGGTCCTCCCTAGGACGCGTCGAGTGGACCTGTCCGGCGGACCACTTCCGCTCCTAGCGTGACAGACATGCCGCCCACCGAGCCCGCCACCGCGTCCGTTCCCGCCACCGCGCCCGCCGGCGCCCCCGTACCCTCCGCCGTCCCGACGCCCGCCGCCGTCCCGGTCCCCGCCCGGCGGCGGACGCTCTCCCGGGCCGCCTCCGGCGGGCTGCACGCGGCCGCCGCGATGACCGTCCTGGGCTGCTCCACCGGCGCCACCGCCGCCCTGACCGACTACCCCCTGTACGGCGGGCAGGCCGCCCGCTACCTGCTGGCCGCCGCCCTGCTGCTGCCGCTGGTCCGGCGCGGCGGCCCGCTGCGGCCGCGCCCGAGCCGCAGCGAACTGCTGCGGCTGGTCCTGCTCGCCGCCACCGGCCTGTTCGCGTTCAACGTGCTGCTGATCCAGGCGCTGCGCCGGACCGACCCGGCGGCGGTCGGCTCGGTGGTGGGCTGCACCCCGCTGCTGCTCGCGGTGCTGGCACCGGTCCTGGCCCGCCGCCGGCCGCAGCTCCGGCTGCTGGCGGCCGCTGGGGTGGTGGTGGCCGGGGCCGCGGTCACCCAGGGCTTCGGGCCCGGGGACCTGCTGGGCTTCGGGTGCGCGCTGGGCACGCTGGCCTGCGAGGCGGCGTTCTCGCTGCTCGCCGTCGACCTGCTCCCCCGGCTGGGCCCGGTCCGGGTCTCCGCGTACACCACGGCGCTCGCGGTGCCGATGTTCGCGCTGGCCGGGCTGGTGCTGGACGGCGGGCGGCTGCTGCGGGTGCCGACCGCCGGCGAGGCGGCGGCGCTGCTGTACCTCGCGGTCATGCTGACCGTGGTCGCCTTCCTGCTCTGGTACACCGCGCTCGGCCGGCTGGGACCGGAGCGGGCCGGGCTGTTCGCCGGGCTGATCCCGGTGACGGCGGCCCTCTCCGGCGCCGCGCTGGGCACCGGCGGCCTGCACCCGGGCGAGCTGGCCGGGACCGTGCTGGTCGGCGTCGGCGTCGGCGCGGGCATCACGGCCGGCCGGCCCCGGTGGGCGGCCGCCGTCGGCGGCTGACCCGAGGTCCGGGGTGGGGAACTCCCCACCCCGGACAGGCCCGTTGGCCCGATGGGATCGCGCCCGGCTCCCGGCAAGACTGCTCCGCATGGGAATCATCCACCGCACCGCGGCCGTTGCCGCCGCCGCCATCGCCGTCCTCGCCACCACCGTCCCGGTCGCCGCCGCCGCACCCGCCGGTCCCGCGCCGCTGACCTGGGGTGCCTGCGACGGTGCGACCGCCCCCGAACAGCGCTGCGCCACGCTCGCCGTACCGCTCGACCACAGCCGCCCCGACGGCCCTCGGATCACCCTCGCGGTGTCCCGGATCGCCGCCGCCCGGCCCGAACTGCGGCGCGGCAGCCTGCTGTTGATCCCGGGCGGCCCCGGCGGAACGGGCCTGAACACACCGTCCGCCGTGCTCGGCAGGCTGCCGCAGGAGGTCCGCGACCGCTACGACCTGATCGGCTTCGACCCGCGCGGGGTCGGGCACAGCACCCCCGTCGACTGCGGTCTGGCGCACGAGGACCTGTCGATGGTCCGGCTGCGCCCGTGGCCCGCCGCCGACGGTTCGACCGCCGCCAACACGGCGACCGCCCGCCGGGTCGCCGAGACCTGCCTGGCGCACGGCGGCCCGGTCCTGCGCTCGCTGTCCACCGCCAACGAGGCCCGCGACCTCGACCTGCTCCGCCAGGCGCTCGGCGAGCGGCGGATCTCCGCCTGGGGCACCTCGTACGGCACCTACGTGGGGGCGGTGTACGCCACGATGTTCCCCGCGCACACCGACCGGATCGTGCTGGACAGCAACGACGACCCGGACCCGGCGAAGGTCGGCCGGGGCTGGCTGGCCGCGTTCGGGCCGGGCGCGGAGGACCGCTTCCCCGACTTCGCGGCCTGGGCGGCCGCGCCCGGCAACCCGGACCGGCTCGCCGACACCCCCGAGCAGGTCCGGCCGCTGTTCCTGGACCTGGCCGCCCGGCTGGACCGCGCACCGCTGCCCTGGCCGGGCGCCAACCCCCCGGTGCTGAACGGCAACGCGCTGCGCGAGACGATGGTGGAGAGCCTGTACGACGACGAGAAGTTCCCCGTGCTGGCCCGGCTGGTGCTGGCCGCGCAGGGCTCGCGTCCGCTGCCGGCCGTGCAGGCGCCGCCGGACGCCGCGCTGCAGAACACCGTCGCCGTCTCGGTCGGCACCCTGTGCAACGACGTGGCCTGGCCCCCGGCGGCCGCCGGCTACCCGCAGGCGGTGGCGCGGGAGCGGGCGGCCCGTCCGCTGACGGCCGGGATGCCGGTCAACGTGATGCCGTGCGCGTTCTGGCCGGCCCCGGCGGAGCCGCCGGTCCGGGTGACACCGCGGGGGCCGTCGAACGTCCTGCTGGTGCAGAACCTGCGCGACCCCGCCACCCCGTACCGGGGCGCGCTGAAGCTGCGGCAGGCCCTGGGTGATCGGGCCCGGATGGTGGCCGTCGACTCCGGTGGGCACGACGCCTACCTGGCCAACGGCAACGCCTGCGGCGACGCGCTGGTGACCCGGTTCCTGGTCACCGGTGGGCGGCCGGCCGCGGACGCGTTCTGCCCGGCCGAGCGGTAGCCCGCGCGCCGGGCCGGCGCGGCGGCGGGGAACGGGACGGGGCTCAGCCGACGGTCGCGAAGGCGTTCTGGTGGGCGAGGCGCCGGTCGGCGTCCGCGCCGAGGTCGGTGAGCAGGTCGTCCAGGGCCAGGAAGACCTCCCAGCGCGCCAGCCCGCCGGCCTCGGCCAGCCGGGCGGTCACCAGATCCTCCAGGTCGGCCCGGCGGCTGCCCCGCCAGACCTGGTCGGCCAGGCTGACCAGCAGTTCCTCCAGGCTGATCCCCGGCAGGGTCCAGGACGCGTGGGTCCGGGCGAAGCGCGCGTCCCGCGGGTCGACGCCGAGTTCGAGCAACAGCAGGTGTCCGGCCTCCTCGTGCCGGTGGCCGGGACCGGTGAGCTCCTCGGGATGACGCACCTTGCCGAGGTCGTGGGTGGCGGCGCCGAACAGCACGGCCGGACCGTCGACGGCGGCGCCGGGCCAGCGGGCGGCGATGCCGTCGAGCAGCCGGGCGGCCACGTCGTGGACCAGTTCCAGGTGGGCGCGCAGCCGGGGCTGCGCACCGGCCCGGCGCAGCAACCCGTCCACCCGGTCGGGTATCGGACGGAGCGTCAGCAGGATGTCGGTCATACCGGCTAGGGTGCCACGGCATGATCACCGATGACACCGTGGACGCCTATCTGCACCGGCTCGGCGTCCCCCGCCCGCCCCGCCCGACCGTCGACGCCCTGCGCCGACTGCACCGGGCGCACGTGGAGCGGGTGCCGTACGAGAACCTGGAGATCCAGCTCGGCCGTCCCACGACGGTCGACCCCGAGGCGTCCATAGCGCGGATCCTGGCCGGTGGCGGCGGGTACTGCTTCCATCTGAACGGCGCCTTCGCGACGCTGCTGGCGGCCCTCGGGTACCAGGTCCGGTGGCACCTGGGCGGGGTGCAGTCCCGGACCGACGAGCAGCCGCCCGGTGCCACCGGCAACCACCTGGCGCTGACGGTGCGTTGCGAGGGCGAGGAGCTGCTGGTGGACGTCGGGCTCGGCGACGGCCTGCACGAGCCGCTGCCGCTGCGCGCGGGGACCTACCGGCAGGGGCCGCTGGAGTACCGGCTGGAGCCGTCCGCGGTGGTTCCGGGCGGCTGGCGGCTGCACAACGACCCGGGCGGTTCCTTCCTCGGGATGGACTTCTCCCCCGACCCGGCCGGGCCGGCCGACTTCGTGGAGCAGCACCGGTGGCTGTCCACCTCGCCGGACTCCCCGTTCGTCCGGGCGCTGTGCGCGCAGCTGCGCGACGCCGACGGCTACCGCCTGCTGCGCGGGCTGGTACTGGTCCGGCTCGGCGCCGAGGGCCGCAAGGTGCGTGAACTCACCTCGGCCGACGAGTGGTTCGCCACCCTGGAGGAGGTCTTCGGCCTGTCGGCGGCCGGGCTGACCCCCGCCCGGCGGGCGGCCCTGTGGTCGAAGGTGCTGGCCACCCACCGGGCCTGGCAGCTCGCCGGGGCGCCCGCTCCCGCCGCCCGGGAGCCGGAGCACTCCGAGGCGTAGGCCGCCGTCACAGCGTGGTGACGAGTCCGCCGTCGATGACGAAGTCGCTGCCGGTGACGTTGCCGGCGCGGTCGCCGGCCAGCAGCAGGACCAGGTCGGCGACCTCCTCGGGGCGGCTGAAGCGTCCGGTCGCGCTCTGGCCGGCGACCTGGTCGGCGACGTCCTTGGGCCGGGTGCCGGCGGCCCCGGCGACGGTCGCCGCCACCCCGTCGTCGCCGAGCCACAGCGCGGTGGAGACCGGCCCGGGGCTGACGGTGTTGACCCGCACCCCGAGCGGGCCGACCTCCTTGGACAGTGCCTTGCAGAAATTGGTCAGTGCCGCCTTCGCCGCGCAGTAGTCGATGATCGACGGATCGGGCAGGAAGGCGTTGACCGAGCTGACCGTGACGACCGAGGCCGCTCCGCGCTCGATCAGGTGCGGCAGCGCGGCCCGGGTGGTGCGGACGGCGGAGAGGAAGTTGACCGTCAGCCCCCAGGTCCAGTCCTCGTCGGTGACGGACCGGAAGCCGCCCAGGCGCGGGCGCACCGCGCCGACGTTGTTGACCAGGATGTCCAGGCCGCCGAGGCGTTCGACCGCCTCCCGGACCAGCGAGGCGGGGCCGTCGGCGGTGGTGAGGTCGACGGCGACCGGGTGGACCAGGTCTCCGTGCGGGTGGCCGGTCATCGCGTCGGTGACAGTCCTGGCGGCGGCCGCCACCCGGACGCCCTCGGCCGCCAGCGCCCTGGTCACCGCGAGGCCGATGCCCTTGCTGGCGCCGGTCACGACGGCGGTCTTCCCGGAGAGCTGAAGGTCCATGGCGGTCTCCTCCTGGACGTGCGCGGGACCGCGGCGCCCGCGGCCCGGCCGGATCGGCTCCGGCTGTCTCCACTCGGCCACAGCCAGGCGGTGCCCGCGACCCGGCCGGGCCGAATCGCACAGTCGTGCGCCAGTGTCTAGGCTGTCGGCCGATGACTGTCGACCGACGCCTCCTGCTGCGCGCCGCCGCCCTCGCCGGCCTGACGGCCGGGTCCGGCGCACTCTCCGCCTGCTCCTCCGGTCCGGGCACCCGGCCGGGCGCCGCGCCGCTCTCGCTCGCCGCCCGCCCCCAGCCGTCCGACCGGGCCACTCCGGGCGCGGATCCCGCCGGCACCCCCGCGGCCGGGTCCCCGGCGGCCTCCGGCACCGCGCAGCCCGGTGCGGCCGTGCCGCCCGTGCCCGCCCTGCCGCCGCTGGCGGCCGGCACCCCGGAGGAGGTGGTCAACGGGCCGCGTGACCGTCCGCAGATCGCGCTCACCTTCCACGGGCAGGGCGACCCGGCCATCGCCGAGAGCGTCCTGCGGACGGCCGAACAGCACGGCGCCCGGGTCACCGTGCTGGTCGTCGGCAGCTGGCTGGACGAGCAGCCGCAGATCGCCCGGCGGATCCTGGACGGCGGCCACGAACTGGGCAACCACACCCAGAACCACCGCAACATCGCCGCCCTGACGCCGGACCAGGTGCGCCAGGAGATAGCCGAGTGCGCCGACCGGCTGCAGCGGCTGACCGGCTCGATCGGCCGCTGGTTCCGGCCGTCGGCCGCGCAGTACGCCAGCCGGACGGTCCGCGACCAGGCCCGGCTGGTCGGCTACGAGCACTGCCTGTCCTTCGACATCGACCCCCGCGACTACACCGACCCGGGCAGCGACACGGTGCAGAAGCGGGTGGTGAACGCCGTCGGCAACGGCTCGGTGGTCGCCCTGCACCTGGGCCACCGGGGTACCGCCGACGCGATGCCCGGGATCCTGGCGGGGCTGGCCGGGCGGGGCCTGACCGCGGTGACCGCCAGCGAGCTGTGCGCCTGACCGGTGAACCCCGGCGGGCGGCCCGGGACCGCTCAGCCGAGCGGGTCCCCCTCGCCGTACGGGCGCAGCCGCAGCGTCCTGGCGTCGGCCGCCCTGATCTCCTCGGCCCGGGAGACCAGCTGCTCGAGGTTGTCCCGGCCCGCGTGGATGAACCGGCCGTGCAGCGCGTCGAAGCGGCCCCGTGCGGCGTCCACCGTGACGGCGACCATGTACGGGATCGAGCCCCACTCCTTCATGCCCGCGAACATCGGCATCCCGGCCGTCATGTCGGTGGCCACCGCCCCCGGGCTGATGTCCAGCACCACCACCCCGTGTGCGGCCAGCGAGTCGGCGATGTTGTCGGACAGCTGCAGCAGGGCGCCCTTCGAGGTGGCGTACGCCGTGTAGCGGCCGTCCGGGCGCAGGGCGAAGCCCGAGTTGAGGTTGACCACCCGGCCGCGGCCGCGGCCCACCATCCCGGGCAGCACGCTGCGCAGCAGGTTGTACGGGCCGCGCAGGTTGGTCTCCACCACCTGCCACCACTCGGCGGGGTCGGTCTCCCAGAGCGGCACCTCCTGGCGGTCCACCGTCCCGGCGTTGTTGACCAGCAGGTCCAGCGGGCCGAGGTCGCGCTCCACCGCCCGGACCGCCTCCCGGACGGCCCCGGGCCGGGTCACGTCGGCGGTGACGGCGACCCCGCGGGCACCGTGCCGGGCGCACACCTTGAGGGTGTCGATCAGTGATTCGTGGGTCCGGCCGACCAGCCCGACGGACATCCCCTCGGCAGCCAGGCCGACCGCGATCTCCCGCCCGATGCCCCGGCCCGCCCCGGTGACCAGTGCGACCTGGCCCGTCAGTGATCCCGTCGCCATCCTCTGCCTCCTCGGTCGTCCGCATTGTCACCCCGCGCGCCCGCCCGCCGCCGGAGCACACGGGTGACCCGGAGCACGTCAGCCGATCGGCGCAGCCCGCGCGGCACGGCCCGGTGAGGCCGCCGGCGCCGGACGGGAGCGCCCGGAGGTGAACCGGCGTTAAGCGGGGTAGTACCGTCGTCCGGGCGGGGTTCCGGGCCACGACGTCCGGTGCACCGTCCGCAGAGCACCCGGCCGGGCACCCCCGGCACCACGTGAAGGGCAACTGAGTGAGTGACATCGCGCGCGTCGGAGTGATCGGCTGCGGCCTGATGGGGTCGGGAATCGCGGAGGTCTTCGCCCGCTCCGGCCTCGACGTCCTGGTCTCCGAGGCCAGCGGCGAGGCCCTGGAGTTCGGCCGCACCCGGCTGACCAACTCGCTGCAGACCGCGGTCAAGCGCGGCAAGCTGACGGAGGAGCAGCGGGACGAGGCGCTCGCCCGGCTCTCCTTCACCACCGACCTGGCGGACTTCGCCGACCGCGACCTGGTGGTCGAGGCGGTCGCGGAGCGTGAGGACATCAAGGTCCAGATCTTCCAGACGCTGGACCACGTGGTGGAGCGCCGTGACGCGATCCTGGCCTCCAACACCTCCTCCATCCCGATCGTGAAGCTGGCCGCCGCCACCTCCCGCCCGGAACAGGTCATCGGCCTGCACTTCTTCAACCCGGCGCCGGTGCAGAAGCTGGTCGAGGTCATCCCGACGCTGACCACCTCCGCCGAGACCACCGCCCGGATCGAGGCCTTCGCGGTCGACGTGCTCGGCAAGGAGCCGATCCGCGCCCGCGACCGGGCCGGTTTCGTGGTCAACGCCCTGCTGGTGCCGTACCTGCTGTCGGCGGTCCGGATGTTCGAGACCGGGGTGGCCACCGCGGCCGACATCGACAAGGGCATGGAGGCCGGCTGCGCCCACCCGATGGGCCCGCTGCGGCTGTGCGACCTGATCGGCCTGGACACCATCGTCTCGATCGCCGAGTCGATGTACGAGGAGTACAAGGAGCCGCTGTACGCCGCTCCCCCGCTGCTCTCCCGGATGGTCGACGCCGGTCTGCTGGGCCGCAAGTCCGGCCGCGGCTTCTACGACTACACCGCCTCCGCCTGATCCGCCCCGCCGCCGCCCCCGTCCTCCCCACGGAGGCCGGGGGCGGCGGCGTGTCCCCGGGTCGACCCGGCCGGTGGGCGGTGGGAGGCTCGTAGGTGGGCCTGGATCACCGGCTGGAGGTGGCGGCGATGGCGATCGTGCTGGTCACGGGCGGGACGGGGCATCTGGGGCGGGAGCTGGTGGAGCGGCTGCGCCCGGCGTACCGGGTGCGGGTGCTCGCGAGGTCGCCGGGGAGCGGGGGCGAGGTCGACTGGGTGCGCGGGGACCTGGCCACCGGCGCGGGGGTGGCCCAGGCGGTCGCCGGGGTGTCCGCCGTGGTGCACGCGGCGACCTGCTCGCCGGCCGCGCGGCGCGGCTACCTGCGCCCGGCGGACCTGTGGCGCAGTCCGCTCGAGGTGGACGTGGACGGCACCCGGCTGCTGCTGGAGGCGGCGGCCCGCTCGGGGGTGGACCACTTCGCGTACATCTCGATCGTGGGGGTGGACCGGCCGCGCGGGCCGTACCTGCGGTTGAAGCTCACCGCCGAGGAACTGGTCCGGGAGTCGGGGGTGCCGTTCTCGATCCTGCGGGCGACGCAGTTCCACTGGCTGCTGGACCGGATGCTCGGGAAGGCGGCCCGGCTGCCGGTGCTGCCGCTGCCGACCCGGGTGCCGGTGCAGCCGGTGGACCCGGCGGACTTCGCCGGGTACGTGGCCGAGTGCCTGGCCGACGGGCCGGGCGGGCGGCGCGAGGACTTCGCCGGGCCCGAGGTGCTGACCCTGGGGACCCTGGTGGACCAGTGGCAGTGGGCGCGCGGGCGGCCCCGGAAGGTGATCGGCCTGTACGCGCCGGCACCGCTGATGCGGGCGGCGTACACGATGACCGCGCCGTACGGGCGGCGCGGGACGACCACCTGGGCCGACTGGCTGGGCAGGCGCGGCGGCCGGTGACGCCCGAGGGGCCGGACACGGTGACGGGACCCGGGAGCGGTATCCGGCTCCCGGGCCCCTGAGGTGCCACCCACTTGCTCGCGCCGGCACGTTTAAGAGCTGCGGATCATTTTGACAGTGTCGTGTTCTGCCTTTGAACTACCGTGCCACGAGAGGCACAGGCGGGACTTGAACCCGCATCCGACCCTTTGGTCCGCACTCGGTCGATCCGGCGCGCGGCGGCGAATACTGAGACTGGAGCGAGAGTCTGAATTTCAGGGGGCTGCCTCTACCCTTTGGGCCACCCCGGCACGTGGTGCCGGGGGGAGGACTCGAACCTCCACCGTTACCCCGTCGTCAGCTTCAACATCAGTGTCAGCTTGCGCTGTTGCCAGCGCACCCCTTCGCTCGCACGAGGGGCGATCAGAAGGCTACCCGAACAGGTAGCCGAAGACGGCGTCGCCGGTCCGCCGGTCGGTGATCTCGGCGCCGTTGGCCTCCTCGCGGGCGAACTGCACGGCCTGCTGCAGCTTCTCGACCCGCTCGACCAGCTCGTTGACCCGCCGGGCCGGGAGCGCGCCGGAGAACTTGACGGTGGTCCAGTACCCGACCGGGATGTCCTCGTAGTACACCTCGACCTGGGCGGGGTGCTTCTCGGTCGCCTCGGCCTTGACGTGGTTGCGCGGCACCTTCTTGGTGCGGATGGTGCGGACCGCGTCGGTCTTCCAGGCGTCGGTGGACGGGTCGGGGCTCCAGGCCTCCGAGGCGTCCAGCACCGGCAGCTTGCGGACGAAGGTGTAGAGGTCGGTGAGCTGCTTCTCCAGGAAGAGCAGGTAGGTCACCGGCACGTCCTTGAGCAGCGGCCGGCCGTCCACCACCACGTCGGCGCGGGCCTCCTGGTTGGCCCAGTCCTTGGTGGCGGTCACGTCGAACAGCCGGGTGAGCGAGGTGGCGGTGGCGCGCAGGATGTCCTCGGCCTTCACCTGGACCCGGGTCGACTCGGGCGGCAGCTGCTCGCCCTCCTCGTCCTTGGGCTGGTAGGTGCGGGAGATGCCGGCCAGCAGGGCCGGCTTCTGCAGGCCGTGATGGGCCTGGGTGAGCTCCTGGAAGGACTTGGACTTGACGCCCTTTTCGACCGCGATGATCTGGTTGAGTTTCGCCACGTCGCAGAAGCTACCAGCACCCTGACGTACTGTCGTGCGAATAAGTGGAACCGGCGGAACCGGCCCGGCCGGCGCGGTGGTTCCCCGCGCCGGCCGGACCGGCCGGTCCGGGGTCAGCTGTTGATGCTGTACGGGTCGCCGTAGACCTTCCACTTCAGCGGCGGGTTGAGGTCGAAGTTCTTGGCGTTGAGGAAGACCAGCTGCTCGGTGTCGACCCGGCTGGTGTCCGCGTGCGCCTCCTCCTTCTTCATGACCACCTTGCGGGCGTCGAGGAACGCCTTGAGGTAGGCGGTCTCGTCGCCGCCCTGGGCGGGGGTCTTGGCCTTCTTCATCGCGGCCTTGCGGATGCCGCCGAAGCTGTCGGAGTCGGTGCCGGGCCCGTGCATGACGATGGCGTCGTAGTAGATGAACTGGCCGAGCGCGCGCAGCCCGTCGGACTTGGCCTGGCTGACGGCCGGGTTGAAGTAGACCCGGTCGCGCTCGTCGTTCTGCGCCTTCTGGAACACGGTGTCCTTGGCGGCGTTCGCCCAGTCCTTCTCGAACGCGGAGCCGAGGCCGGAGTGCGACTCGCTGCCGTTGACCTTCCGCAGGGCCGGCAGGTACTTGGCGAGGACGTTGCCCGGCTTGAGGTCGGTGTAGTGCTCGACCAGGTCGAGCATGTCGCCGGTGCCGGAGCAGAAGCCGATGATGCCGGCCGTGTAGCCGCGGCCGTCGCCGATGTCCTCGATGTACTTGTACTGGGCCTTCCAGTCGAGCGAGGAGTTCTCCGCGCTGGACACCAGTTGCATGGCGATGTCCTTCTTGTGCGCGTCGTCCAGGCCCACGGCCGCCACCGAGACCACCGAGGTCTCGGCGTGTCCGACGCCGGCGGTGGCGACGGTCAGGGGGACGGCGGCGAGGACGATCGCCAGGGCGGTACGGGCGGTGCGGTGCTGCAGTGCCATGTGACGCTCCGTCTGCCGACTGCGGGCATGGGGGTACCCGCAGTTCACGTTAGGAAACTTTCCTAACTGATTGAAGCGCCTCCGCTCCCCGGGCCGCAACCCCCGCGCACCACCGACCAGTTGACCCGAATCCCGGCCCCACCGCGGCCCGCGACGCCCGCACCCCCTCCCACCTGCGCCGACAATGTCCGCGTCAAGACCGGCGCGACGCCGGGACGCACCGAAAAAGACGCGGACCCGGAGAGGACGCGGAACGGCCCCGGCCCCGGAGTGTGGACTCCGGGGCCGGGGCCGTTCGCGTCTGCCTACCGCCGCGCTCAGACCCCGCGCAGCACCGCGCCGGTCCGCTCGCCGGCCACCGCCACCGCGTTCGCGCGCGCGGCCGAGGCCTCGTCCGCGGTCAGCGTGCGGTCGCCGGCCCGGAAGCGCAGCGAGTACGCCAGCGACTTCTTGCCCTCGCCCGCCTGCTCGCCGGTGAACACGTCGAACAGCCGGATCGCCTCCAGCAGGGCACCGGCGCCGTCCCGCAGCGCCGCCTCGACCTCGGCCGCCGGGACGGCCGCGTCGACGATCAGCGCGACGTCCTGGGTGGCCACCGGGTACGAGGACACCGCCGGACCGCTGACCCGCTGCCCGCCCCCGGCGAACAGCAGGTCCACGTCGATCTCCATCGCCGCGGTGCGCTCCGGCAGGTGCAGCGCCTTGGTCACCCGCGGGTGCAGCTCACCGGCGTGGCCCACCACCCGGTCGCCGACCAGCAGTTCGGCGCACCGGCCCGGGTGCCACGGGGCCCGCTGGGCCTGGCGGACGGTCAGCTCGACGTTGGCCGCGCGGGCCACCGTACGGGCCGCCTCGACCGCGTCCGCCCAGCCCGCCTGCGCGCCCTTGCCCCACCAGCCGGACGGCAGCCGCTCACCGGCCAGCGCGACGGCGATCCGCCGCGGCTGGTCGGGCAGGGCCGCGTCCAGCTCGGCCAGCTCGGCGTCGCTCGGACGGCGGTCGACGGGCAGCCGCGGGGCCACCTTGAGCTCCGCCTTGGGCAGGAACACCGTGCCGGTCTCGAAGACCGCCAGGTCGGTGTTGCCGCGCCCCAGGTTGCGCCGCACCGCGCCGAGCAGCCCCGGCAGCAGCGTGGTGCGCAGGCCCGGCTCCTCGTCGTTGAGCGGGTTGACCAGCTTGACCGTGCGGCGGCGGTCGTCGTCCGGCTCCAGGCCGAGGGCGTCCAGCGCGGCCTCGCCGACGAACGGGTAGTTGTTCACCTCGACGAACCCGGCCCCGGCCAGCGCCACCCCGGCCCGGCGGTGGAACCGCTGCGCCTCGGTCAGGCCGCGGCCCGGCGGGACGGTGGGCATCCGGGCGGGGACGTTGTCGTACCCCTCCAGCCGGATGACCTCCTCGGCGAGGTCGTACGGGTCGGTCAGGTCGGGCCGCCAGGTCGGCGGGGTGACCTCCAGGATGTCGGTGCCCACCACGGTGCAGCCGATCTCCTGCAGCCGCCGGGTGACGGTCTCGCGGCCGTACCCGGTGCCCGCGACCCGGTCCGGCAGGTCCGCGTCGATGGCGATGGTGCGCAGCGGGTGCGGGGCGGCGATGTCGGTGACCCCGGCCTCCGCGGTACCGCCGGCGATCAGCACCAGCAGGTCCACCGCGCGCTGGGCAGCGGCGCGGGCGGCCTCCGGGTCGACACCGCGCTCGAAGCGCTTGGACGCCTCGGAGGGCAGCTTGTGGCGCTTGGCGGAGCGGGCGATCGCGACCGGCTCGAAGTGCGCGGCCTCGATGATCACGTCGGTGGAGCCGGTGACCTGGCCGGTCTCCGGGTCGACCACCGGCTCGAGGATCTCGGTGGTGGCGCCGCCCATGACCCCGGCCAGGCCGATCGGCCCGGAGTTGTCGCAGATCAGCAGGTCCTCGGTGGACAGCTTGCGCTTCACGCCGTCCAGGGTGATGAGGGTCTCCCCCGCGGCCGCCCGGCGGACCTGGATCGGGCCGTCGACCCGGTTGCGGTCGTAGGCGTGCAGCGGCTGGCCGACCTCCAGCATCACGTAGTTGGTGATGTCGACGGTCAGCGAGATCGGGCGGATGCCCGACTTCTGCAGCCGGCGCTGCAGCCAGATCGGCGACTGCGCCGAGGGGTCGACGCCGGTCACGGTGCGGGCCACGAAACGGTCGCAGCCGGCCGGGTCGGCGACCTTCACCAGGTAGCCGTACGAGTTGGCCGGGGGCACGTCCAGCAGCGCCGGGTCGGCCAGCGGCAGCCCGTACGCGGCGGCGGCCTCGCGGGCCACCCCGCGCATGGAGAGGCAGTAGCCGCGGTCCGGGGTGACCGCGATGTCCAGCACCTCGTCGACCAGCTGCAGCAGCTCGATCGCGTCGGTGCCGGGCTCGTGGTGCGGCTCCAGCACGATGATGCCGTTGTGGTCGTCGCCCATCCCGAGCTCGCGGGCGGAGCAGATCATGCCGGCCGAGGTGTGGCCGTAGGTCTGCCGCGCGGCGATCGGGAACGGACCGGGCAGCACCGCGCCCGGCAGCACCACGACCACCTTGTCGCCGACGGCGAAGTTGGTCGCACCGCAGACGATCTCCTGCGGCTCGCCGGTGCCGTTGGCGGCACCCACGTTGACGAAGCAGTGCCGGATCGGCTTCTTGAAGCCGGACAGCTCCTCGATGGAGAGCACCTCGCCGACCACCAGCGGGCCCTTGAGATCGGCGCCGAGCTGCTCGACGGTCTCGACCTCCAGACCGGCCCGGACCAGGCGGGCCGCGACGTCACGGCCGGTCTCACCCGCCGGAAGGTCGACGTACTCGCGCAGCCAGGAAAGCGGGACGCGCATCAGATCTCCATCCCGAACGGGAGGGTGAAGCGGACGTCACCCTCGACCATGTCGCGCATGTCGGCGACGTTGTGGCGGTTCATCAGGATTCGCTCCAGGCCGAGGCCGAAGGCGAACCCGCTGTAGCGGCTCGGGTCGACGCCGCAGGCGACCAGCACCCGCGGGTTGACCACGCCGCAGCCGCCGAGCTCGATCCAGCCCTCGGAGGAGCAGGTGCGGCAGGGGCGGTCCGGGTTGCCGACGCTCTCGCCCCGGCAGACGAAGCACTGCAGGTCGATCTCGGCGCTCGGCTCGGTGAACGGGAAGTACGAGGGCCGCCAGCGCAGCTGCAGGCCGTCGCCGATCAGCTTGGACACCAGCAGCTCGATGGTGCCCTTGAGGTCGGCGAAGGTGATGCCCTCGTCCACCGCGAGGCCCTCGACCTGACGGAAGACCGGGGTGTGGGTGGCGTCCAGCTCGTCGGTCCGGTAGACCCGGCCGGGGCAGACCACGTAGATGGGGGGCTCGCGGTCGAGCATGGTGCGGGCCTGGACCGGGGAGGTCTGGGTGCGCAGCACGACGCCGGAGTCCGGGGTGCCGTCCGGGGCCTGGACGAAGAAGGTGTCCTGCATCGAGCGGGCCGGGTGGTCCTGGTCCAGGTTGAGGGCGTCGAAGTTGAGCCACTCCGCCTCGACCTCGGGGCCCTCGGCGACCTCGTAGCCCATGGCCACGAAGGTGTCCTCGATCCGCTCGGCCAGGGTGGTCAGCGGGTGCCGGGCGCCGCGCGGGGCGCGGTCGTACGGCAGCGTGACGTCGACCGCCTCCTCGACCAGCACGCGGGCGTCCCGCTCCGCCTCCAGCTCGGCCTGACGCTTCGCCAGCGCCTGGTTGACGGCGCCGCGGGCCTGGCCGATCAGCTTGCCCGCCGCGGCCTTCGCGTGCGGCGGCAGCGCGCCGATCTCGCGGTTGGCCAGCGACAGCGGGGAGCGGTCGCCGGTGTGGGCGACCTTGGCGGCCTTCAGCTCGTCGAGGCTGCCGGCCGCGGCGAACGCCGCGACGGCCTCGTCCCGGGCCTGCTCCACCACCTCGGGCTTGAGTGCCTCGACCTCTACCGGGTCGTACGACTTATTGGGTGCCGACATCTCTATCTTTCCCGTGCTCCTGCTGGTGAAGGGTTCTGGTGGAACAGCTCGCCCCTGCGTCACGCCCGGCGTGGCCTGGTCGCGGGCAGCCGGTCCCGGTGACGGGAGGAGGGGTGTCCGCGGCTCGGCCGCGCAGGGCGTACCACAACGCCAAAGGTCGAGTGTAGTCGTAGCGCGCGCAGGGCCGGCCGCAGGTCCGCGGGGCCCCCGCACGGCGGAGCCCGCCGGGCCGGTCGCTCCAGGGGCTCTCAGAGCATGAAGTCCGGCACTCCGGCGGGCAGGATAAATCGGAACTGGGCGCCGCCGCCGGGGGCGCGGCTGATCCGGATGGTGCCGCCGTGGGCCTCGACGATGCCCTTGACGATGTAGAGGCCGAGTCCGGTGCCGCCGCGCTTGGAGCCGCGCCAGAAGCGGGTGAAGACGCGCGGCATCGACTCCTCGGGGATGCCGCTGCCTTCGTCGCTCACGGTGACCGCTGTTCCTTCCAGGACCCGGGGCGGGGTGCCCGGGGGCTCCCAGCCGGCCGCCTCGACCACTTCCTTGGCGGGCGCCACCTCGATGGTGACAGTGCCCTCGCCGTGCCGCACCGCATTTTCCAGCAGGTTGGCCAGCACCTGGTCGACCTTGTCCGGGTCGGCCCACAGCGGCCCGGCCGGTTCGCCGACCCGGATGTCGAAGCGCTCCGCCGGGATCCCGGCGGCGATCTTGCCGGCCACGTGCCGGCGGACCGCGGCCGGCAGGTCGACCACCTGCTTGCGGACCTCCAGGCGCCCGGCGTCGATCCGGGAGATGTCCAGCAGCTCGGCGATCAGCCGGGTGACCCGGTCGGCGTCGGCGTCGACGGTCTCCAGCATCACCCGCTTCTGCCCGTCGTTGAACCGCTCCCACTTGGCCAGCAGCGTCGCGGTGAAGCCCTTGACGCTGGTCAGCGGGGAGCGCAGCTCGTGCGCGACGGTGGCGATCAGTTCGGCGTGGCTGCGCTCGGTCCGCCGGCGCGCCTCGGTGCCGCGCAGCGACACCACCACCTGCCGCACCGGCCCGCAGGGGCGGTCCCGGACGTACCGGGCGCAGGCCAGCACCTCGCGGCCGCCGGGCAGCAGCAGGTTGCGCTCCGGCTGGCCGGTGCGGACCGCGAGACCGCCGTACGGGTCGGTCAGCTGCCACCAGCGCCGGCCGTCGAGGTCCTCCAGCGGCAGGGCCTGCTCCAGCGGGGCGCCGAGCGCCGCGGCCTGCGAGCGGCCGGTGATCCGGGCGGCGGCGGCGTTGAAGACGGTCACCAGGCCGCGGGCGTCGGCGACCACCAGCCCGTCCGGCAGATCGTCCGGGTCGAGCCGTGCACCGCTGCCCACCATGGGTGTCCCTCCCGCTTACCCAGCGTGTTGCCGCCCCGAGCAGACCCTAGCGCCCCTACCCCCGTACGCGACAGCCTCCGGGCGAGCGCTGCGCCCGGGCCGAGGCGTAGAGGCAGACGGCGGCGGCCGTGGCGAGGTTGAGGCTCTCGGCGTGTCCGTGGATGGGTACGCGCACCACCTCGTCGGCCAGTGCGCGGGTCTCCTCCGGCAGGCCCCAGGCCTCGTTGCCGAAGACCCAGGCGCCGGGCGCGCCCAGGGTGCCCTCGTCGAGCTCCTGGTCCAGGTCCCGCTCCCCCGCGCCGTCCGCGGCCAGCACCCGCACGCCGGCCTCGCGCAGCCGGGCGACGGCCTCCTCGATCGGCACACCGGTGGCGAACGGCAGGTGGAACAGGCTGCCGACGGAGGCCCGGACGGCCTTCGGGTTGTACAGGTCGACCGAGGCGTCGGTGAGGATCACGGCGTCCGCGCCGGCCGCGTCGGCGGTGCGCAGCACGGTGCCGGCGTTGCCGGGGTCACGGACGTGCGCGAGCACGGCGACCAGCTGCGGGCGGGCGGCCAGCACCTGCTCGAAGGGCGTGTCGATGAAGCGGCAGAGCGCGACGATGCCCTGCGGGGTCACGGTGTCGCAGATCTCGGCGATCACCTCGTCGGTCGCGGTGAGCACCGGCAGTCCGGCGGCCAGCGCCGCCTCGACGATCTCCGCGTGGCGCTCGGCGGCGTCCACGGTGAGGTAGATCTCCACCACGGCGTGCTCGGCCGAGCCCGGCAGCCGCCCGAACGCCACCGCCTCCCGGACGGCCTGCGGGCCCTCGGCCAGGAAACGGCGCTCCTTGCTGCGCTGGTTGCGCTTGGCGAGCCGGCGGGCGGCGGCCACCCGCGGGGAGCGCAGGGAGGTGAGCAGGGGGGTGTCGGTGCTCTGCATGCTCTCGTTCTCTGGGTAGGGCCGGTGGCTCCGGGAGGCCGGGGGGCCGCGCCAACGAATCGGACCCGCAGGCCCTGGGGCCTGCGGGTCCGGACAGCTCAGCTGTGATCCGCTCGGGATCAGGCAGCGGCGACCTTCGGCGCGTTCACGTCGGCCGGCAGCGCCTTCTGGGCGACCTCGACGAGCACGGCGAACGCACCGGCGTCGTGCACGGCCAGCTCGGCCAGCATCTTGCGGTCGATCTCGACGCCGGCGGCCTTCAGGCCCTGCACGAAGCGGTTGTAGGTGATGCCGTTGGCACGGGCCGCAGCGTTGATGCGCTGGATCCAGAGCTGGCGGAAGTCGCCCTTGCGCTTCTTGCGGTCGTTGAAGTTGTAGACGAGCGAGTGGGTGACCTGCTCCTTGGCCTTGCGGTACAGGCGCGACCGCTGGCCGCGGTAACCGCTGGCCCGCTCGAGGATGACCCGGCGCTTCTTGTGGGCGTTCACTGCCCGCTTGACGCGTGCCACTTGATTACTCCTAGGTTTGGACCGCGGACTGCTTCACGCGGTCCGTCATTCGATTGGGTCGGGAAGGATCAGCCGGTCCCGCGGCGGTGCCGCGGGCGAGCGATCACTTGCCCAGAAGCTTCTTGATCTTCTTGGCGTCGGCCGGGGCCAGCTCGACGGTGCCGGCCAGCTTGCGGGTCAGCGTCGAGGGCTTGTGCTCCAGCAGGTGGCGACGGCCGGCACGCTCGCGCAGCACCTTCCCGGAGCCGCTGATCTTGAAGCGCTTGCTGGCGCCGCTGTGCGTCTTTTGCTTCGGCATGTCGCCGTCTCTCCTCATCGTCCGCCCTCGGCCCGCACACTGCTGTGCGGGCCCCGGGCACAGGCCCCTCCCCACCCAGGTGTCGGGTCAGGAGGGCGGTTCGTCGGTCACCGGGGCGGATGCCCCGGTGCCTGGTGGCCGGTCGCTCGGACGAGCCGTGAGCCCTGGGGCTCAGGCGTCCTGCGCGGTCTCGGCCGGCTGCTCGACCTCGGCGGCCGGGGCCTCCGCGGTCTCGTCGCCCTCGACGTCCTCGGCCTGGTCGAGGGCCTCGTCGGCCTCGATGTCCTCGGTGTCGTCGGCGGCCGAACCGGGGGTCCGGCCCTGGCGCTCGGCCTTGCGGGCGTCCGCGATCGCACGGGCCTCGGCCATGGCCTCGGTCTTCTTCTTGTGCGGGCCGAGAACCATGATCATGTTTCGGCCGTCCTGCTTCGCCGAGGACTCGACGAAGCCCAGGTCCTGGACGTCGTCCGCGAGCCGCTGCAGCAGTCGGAAGCCCAGCTCGGGGCGGGACTGCTCACGACCGCGGAACATGATCGTGATCTTGACCTTGTCGCCCTGCTTGAGGAACCGGACGACGTGACCCTTCTTGGTGTCGTAGTCGTGCGGGTCGATCTTCGGCCGGAGCTTCATCTCCTTGATGACCGTGTGCGCCTGGTTCTTGCGCGCCTCACGGGCCTTCATGGCCGACTCGTACTTGAACTTGCCGTAGTCCATGAGCTTGCAGACCGGCGGCCGCGCGGTGGCGGCAACCTCGACCAGGTCGAGGTCGTACTCCTGGGCAAGCTCCAGCGCCTTCGCGAGCGGGACGATGCCGACCTGCTCGCCGCTGGGACCGACGAGTCGCACCTCGGGGACGCGGATCCGGTCGTTGATGCGGGGCTCGGTGCTGATGGGGCCTCCTCGGTTGCACCTTTTTTCGATGCGGCCGTCGGACGGCGGTCGCACGTAGTGGCTTCGACCACTGGGCGGGGCTTCATTCATGCTGCGCTGCGAACAGCACCGCAAGCACGAAAAAAGCCCCGCACGGTTGCACGCGGGGCTCCACACAATCCTGGGCGCCGGATGAGGGCGCCGCTGGCGACCTGCGGCCCTGACGGGCGCCTGTCGCGGACCGTACCCGTCGACCGTGAGGACGAAGCGGGTGGGAGACTGGCTCGGCGGCCCTGACGGACCTCCGGGGTGGAGCCTCCACTTGCTGGCCACGAACCCATGCGGGAACCTGGCCGGTCAGTCTCGAAGCATACAGCCTTTCCCCGGCCACCGGTATTCCGGCCCCGCCGGGCCCCACCGCCCACCTGCGGCGGCGCACCGGCTGGGTACGCTCGCTGTGTACCCAACCCGGCACGACGGAGTGAGCCCACCTTGACCAGCCAGCCGCACGAGCACGACGACGACCAGGCGATCGGCTTCGACGACCTGACCCGCGACATCGCGGAGGTGCCGGCCGTCGAGGTGATCACCACCGTGGCGGTCCACCTGATGAGCGCCGCCGCCGTGAAGTGCGGACTCGCCGAGGGCGGCGAGAAGGACAAGGACCTGGACGAGGCCCGCAAGCTGATCACCGCACTGGCCGGCCTGGTCACCGCCGGTGCGCCGGAGATCAGCAACTTCCACGCCGCCCCGCTGCGGGACGGCCTGCGCTCGCTCCAGCTGGCCTTCCGCGAGGCCTCGCTGGTCCCGGACGCCCCCGGCGCCGGCCCCGGCGAGAAGTTCACCGGGCCCGTCTACTCCTGAGCGCCGCCGCTCCCGTACGCCGATGCCCCCGGAGTCCGCTCCGGGGGCATCGGCGTGTCAGGCGCCGGTGGACACCGGACCGCGCCCGCGGGCGCCGGGTCAGCGGCGGTGGAGGGCGTCGGCGGGCAGCGCGGTGGTGGCCGGCACCAGTGCCAGCTGCAGACCGCGGTCCAGCCTGACCCGGAGCACCGGGTCCCCGGTCAGCGCCCGGGCCAGCCGCTCGACCGTCTCCCGGACCTCCGCCTCGGCAGTCCCCTCCGCCAGGGTCACCGCCACCGTGCCGTCCACTCCCTCGCCGGGCAGCAGATGGCCGGCCACGACGGCCGGTTCGGCCGCGAGCACCCCGCGCACCGCCTCGCGCACCTGCGGATCGGCGACCGGCGGCAGGTAGTGCCGGTTCTCCGCCACCGCGCGCAGCCGGGCGCCGGTCAGCTGGAACGGGACCGGCCCGGCCGGGTCGAGCAGCAGGGTGTCGGCCCGCTCGGAGTACGCCACCATGGCGGCCTGCGGGGCGGCCACCGGCGCCGGCCGGGCGTCGGCGCGCCAGCGGGCCATGCTCGCCAGCGAGGTGAAGGCCGGCAGCGCCCGGCGGCCGTCCGCCGCCTCGACCACCGGGACGGCCATGTCGCTGGTCTTCTCGTGCCGCAGGCCGTCGGGGCCGGTCTCCACCTCACCGAGCAGCGCCACGATCGGCACCATCAGCCGGCTCGCGGTCAGGGCGTCCAGCAGCTCGCCCTCCGCCGCGCGATCCTCGGCCCAGGCCGCCAGGGCCGCGGCGAGGCGGGGGTCGGCGGTGCCGTCGTCGTCCGCGAACCCGGGGTTCGGAATGTTCTTGCGCTCCACCCCGTGAGGGTATGCCACCCGGCCGCGATATCCGGGACGGGACCCTACCCAGCGGTAGCGCCGTGTGGCAGTCTGCGGCCATGGCCAACCTCCGCCCCTCCCCGGGTACCGCCGCCGACCGGGCCCGCTACGACCGGGCCACCGCGCACCTCGACGCGCCACTGGCCGTGGTCGACCTGGACGCGTTCGACGCCAACGCCGCCGACCTGGTCCGGCGGGCCGCCGGCAAGCCGGTCCGGGTGGCCAGCAAGTCGGTGCGCTGCCGGGCACTGCTGGAACGGGTGCTGGGGATGGACGGGTTCGCCGGGATCATGAGCTTCACCCTGGCCGAGTCGCTCTGGCTGGCCCGCTCCGGCTTCGACGACGTCCTGCTGGCCTACCCGTCCGCCGACCGCTCCGGCTACGCCGAGCTGACCGCCGACCCCAAACTGGCCGCCGCCGTCACCGTCCTGATCGACGACCCGGCCCAGCTGGACCTGGTGGACCGGGCCCGCGAGGGCACCGAGACCGTCCGGGTCTGCCTGGAGCTGGACACCTCGCTCCACCTGCTCGGCGGCCGGGTCCGGGTCGGCGCCCGGCGGGCACCGCTGCGGACCCCCGAGGAGCTCGGCGCGTTCGCCGAACTGGTGCACAACCGACCGGGGTTCAGGGTGGTCGGCCTGATGGCGTACGAGGGCCACATCGCCGGCGTCGGCGACCGGGTGGCCGGCCGGCCGCTGCGCTCGCGGGCCGTACAGCTGATGCAGGCGAAGGCCCGTACCGAACTGGCCGTCCGGCGGGCCGCGGTGGTGCGGCGGCTGCGCGAGGTCGCGGACCTGGAGTTCGTGAACGGCGGCGGCACCGGCAGCGTGGAGAGCACGGTGGCCGAGCGCGCGGTGACCGAGGTCGCCGCCGGGTCCGGCCTGTACGTGCCCCGGCTGTTCGACAACTACCGCTCGTTCCACGGCCGTCCGGCCGCCCTGTTCGCCCAGCCGGTGGTCCGGCGGCCGGGGGTCGGGGTGGTCACCGTGCTCGGCGGCGGGTACCCCGCGTCCGGCGCGGCCGGGCCGGACCGCTCGCCGGAGCCGTACCTGCCCGCCGGGCTGCGCTACGACCCGCAGGAGGGCGCGGGCGAGGTGCAGACCCCGCTGCTCGGCCCGGCCGCCGACGACCTGCTGATCGGCGACCGGGTCTGGTTCCGGCACGCCAAGGCCGGCGAACTGTGCGAGCGCTTCGCCGAGTTGCACCTGATCGAGGGCGACCGGGTGGTCGACACCGTGCCCACCTACCGGGGCGAGGGGAAAACGTACCTCTGACCGTCACCGGTCCGGTCTAGGCTGACGGTCAGTCGGACGGTGACACCGAGAGGGGGCCGCCATGGAGGCGGAGATCGTCGCACTGGCCACGTCAGGGGCGAGCACGCTGGTCGGGTTGATGGTGACCGAGCTGTGGACGGAGGCGCGCGGGCGGTTCGCGTCGCTGTTCGGGCGGCGCAGCGAGGCGGTCGGCGAGGAGCTGGAGGAGGTCCGCCGCGAGCTGCTGTGCGCCGATGACCAGGCGGCCGCGGCCGTCGGCGCCGAGGCGGAGTGGGAGGCCCGGCTGCGCCGCGCCCTCGCGGCCGACCCGGAGGCCGCCGCCCAGCTGCGGGCACTGCTCGACGAGCTCGCGCCGCACCAGGAGCCGGCGCCGGCGCCCGGCTCGGTGCACAACAGCATCACCGGCCGTGGGGTGTACAACGAGCCGGTGATCCAGGCCGGCTACGTCCAGGGCGACGTCAACGGCCGCGTCACCGGCCGCTGACCCCACGCGCGACGGTCCCCGGCGCCGGGCACCGGGGACCGTCGGCAGGGTGGGCCCGCTCAGGTGCGGGTGCCGCCCGGGGCGCCGCCGAGGGCGGGGCCGTCGTACGTGGTGATCCCGGCGACGATGTTGTCCATCACCTTCACGTCGGGCGCCTTGGGGTCGATGTCGAAGCCCAGGTGGACGGTGGCCAGCTGCTTGCCGTCCGCGGTCGGGAAGACCACGGTCTCGACGTAGCCGTCGTTGCCCTGCGCCGCGTCGACCTTCCAGCGGACCAGGTAGCCGCTGTGCCCGGCCACCGTGACCGGCTCCGACTTCAGCTCCTCGTGCGACTTGACGTCGTTGTAGGACTCCTTGGCCGCCGCCGCGATGTCCGCGAGCGCCGCCTGCTTGGCGTCGGTGCCGTCGACCTTGCCGGTGACCGCCCCGCCGAGGGAGCAGTCGCTCTTGCCGTCGGCGCAGGTGTACGAGCCGATGGTGAGCGCGGCGTAGCCCTTGTCGGTGGTGCCGCCGTCCCAGCCGTCGGGTACCGGCAGGCTGATCCGGTTGACCGCGTCGACGGCCGGTCCGCCGCCGCCCGGGCCACCGTTGCCGCCGCGGCCGCCCTGGCCGTTGCCCTGGCCGCCCTTGCCCTGGCCGTTCTGGCCGCCCGGGCCGTTGCCGCCCTTACCGCCGGGGCCGCCGCCGCCCGGGCCGCGCATGCTGTCCGAACCCGGGCGCTGGCCCGGCCGGTCCACGGCGCTGCTGTGGCCGGAGCGGCCGTCCATCACCAGGTAGGTCACCCCGGAACCCACCGCCAGGCCGATCAGCGCGGCCACCGAGGTGGCCAGCAGGACCGCCTTGCCGGGGCCGGTCCTGGGCTTGCGCGGGGCCGCGTCGGCCGGCGGCAGCTCGGGGAAGCGGACCGTCGGGTCGGCACCCAGCACCTGGCCTTCGAGCACCCGCCCGTCGTCACTCCCGGTTGCGTCGGCGACCGTGCCGGGCCGGGTCTCGGCGGTCCATCCATGGCCGTCCCACCAGCGCTCGGGCCGCGGGTCGCCGGTCGGGTCCTTCGGGTCCGGGTACCACCCGGCGGGAATCTGCTCGCTCACCCCAGAGAATCTAAGGGCCCGCGGATAAGCACGGAATCAGCGGGAGCTGAGATTGGCGCTCCCCCGATGAGATTCGGATGAGAAAGACACACCGCTCACCCGGATCGCCCCAGCGGCCGCATCGCGCCCCACGAGACGGCAGAATTCCCGGCATGACCCACGGCATCGCCCAACGGCCCGTCATCGGCATCAGCACCTACCGCACCACGGCCGCCTGGGGCCGCTTCGACCGCCGGCTCGCGGTCATGCTGCCCGAGCGCTACCCGGCCCTGGTCCGGGACTCCGGCGGCGTCGCCGTCCTGCTCCCGCCGGACGCCCCCGAACACGCGCCCGCCGCGCTGGCCCGGCTGGACGGCCTGGTGATCGCCGGCGGCGAGGACGTCGACCCGCTCCTCTACGACGAGCCCGCCCACCCCCGGACCGAGGCCGACGCACCCGAGCGGGACGCCTGGGAGGCAGCGCTGCTGCGCGCCGCGCTGGCCGGCGGCGTCCCGGTGCTGGGGATCTGCCGGGGGATGCAGCTGCTGAACGTGGTCCGGGGCGGCTCGCTGATCCAGCACCTGCCCGATGTGGTCCACCACGAGGGCCACGCGGGCGGCGAGGGCAGCTACGGGCGGCACGCCGTCCGCGCGCTCGCGGGCACCGGGCTGGGCGGGGTGCTCGGGACGGAGAGCGTGGTGGTGCCGACCTCGCACCACCAGGCGGTGGACCGGCTCGGCGAAGGGCTGACGGTCTGCGCCCGGGCCGAGGACGGCACCGTCGAGGCGGTGGAGGACACCGCCGGCGGCGCCTTCGTGCTCGGCGTGCAGTGGCACCCCGAGCAGGGCGAGGACCTGCGGGTGATGCAGGCGCTGGTGGGTGCCGCCGCGGCCGCCCGTACCCCCGAACTGCAGCCGGTCGGCTGACCGCCGGGACCGCCCCGCCCGCCGCGCGGACGGGCCGCCACTCGGCCGCTCGGCGGCCCCGCGGTAGCCCGTCCGGCGGGAACGACAACGGTCACCAGTGCAGGCTTTGGATCTTCCTCCGATCTGGGGTTCACTTCGTGGACGGGCAGTTGCGCCCGGCGACCGGAGCGTGCGGGAGAGGATCTCGATGGGCGGCCACGACCACCAGGGACACGACCACCAGACGCACGACCCGGGCGGTTCGGACCACAGCGGGCACGGCCACAGCGCGCACGACCACGGCGGGCACGGCGGGCACTCGCACGCGGTGGCCGCCGACGCCGACCGCCGCTGGCTGCTCAGCGCACTCGCGCTGATCGTGGTCTTCATGGCCGGCGAGGTGGTGGTCGGCTTCGCCGCCCAGTCGCTGGCCCTGATCTCCGACGCCGCCCACATGCTCACCGACGCGGCCTCCATTGTGCTGGCCCTGGTCGCCATGCGGCTCGCCGCCCGGCCCGCCCGCGGCGGCTACACCTACGGGCTCAAGCGGGCCGAGATCCTCTCCGCCCAGGCCAACGGCGTCACGCTGCTGGTGCTGTCCGCCTGGCTCGGCTACGAGGCCGTCCAGCGCCTGATCCACCCGCCCGCGGTGGAGGGCGCGCTGGTGCTGGTCACCGCGCTGGTCGGGATCGTCGTCAACATCGCCGCGACCTGGTGCATGTCCAAGGCCAACCGCAGCTCGCTCAACGTCGAGGGCGCCTTCCAGCACGTACTGACCGACCTGTACGCCTTCATCGCCACCGCGGTGGCCGGCGCCATCGTGCTCACCACCGGATTCGAGCAGGCCGACGCCATCGCCTCGCTGATCGTGGTGGCACTGATGCTCAGGGCCGGCGTCGGCCTGGTCCGGGACTCCGGACGGATCTTCCTGGAGGCCGCCCCCGCCGGCATCGACCCCGACGTGGTCGCCGACCGGATGGTCGCCTCCCCCATGGTCGAGGAGATCCACGACCTGCACATCTGGGAGATCACCTCCGGGCAGCCCGCCCTGTCCGCACACATCCTGGTCACCCCCGGCGGCGACTGCCACGCCGTCCGCCGCACGCTGCAGCGGCGGCTGCGCGAGGAGTACCGGATCAGCCACAGCACCCTCCAGGTCGACCACGTCGGCGAGGACGACGCCCAGGGGCTGCTGCAGATCACCGGCCCGGGCACCGAACCGTGGGAACACTGCGCCGACGCCCACGGCCCCGTCCACCGCGCCGGACCGCACGAGCACTGACCGACGCGTGGTCCGCCGGACCGACGGAACGTCAGCGTGGTGCGGCATGATCTGAGGGTGACCGCACCCCGCCTGATGCTGCTCGACACCGCCAGCCTCTACTTCCGCGCCTACTTCGGCGTGCCGGAGTCCATGAAGTCACCCGACGGGCAGCCGGTGAACGCCGTCCGCGGCCTGCTCGACTTCATCGCCCGCCTGGTCCAGGACCACCGGCCCGACCAGCTGGTCGCCTGCATGGACGCCGACTGGCGCCCGCAGTGGCGGGTCGACCTGATCCCCTCGTACAAGACCCACCGGCTCGCCGCCGAGCCCGCCGAGGACGGCGAGGAGGAGATCCCGGACACCCTCTCCCCCCAGGTCCCGGTCATCGAACAGGTCCTGGACGCGCTCGGCATCGCCCGGGTCGGCTCGCCCGGCTACGAGGCGGACGACGTGATCGGCACGCTCACCGCGCGGGCCGCCGGGCCGGTCCAGATCGTCACCGGCGACCGGGACCTGTTCCAGCTGGTCGACGACGCGCGGCGGGTCACCGTGCTCTACCCCGTGAAGGGGGTCGGGCAGCTGCAGGTCACCGACGACCGGCTGCTGCGGGAGAAGTACGGCGTCGACGGCGCCTCCTACGCCGACCTGGCGGCCCTGCGCGGGGACGCCAGCGACGGGCTGCCGGGGGCCAAGGGCATCGGCGAGAAGACCGCCGCCCAACTGCTGCACATGTACGGCGATCTGGGCGGGATCCGGGCAGCCGCACTCGACCCCGACTCCAAGCTGACCCCGGCCCGGCGCAAGAACCTCCTGGACGGATCGGGCTACCTCGACGTCGCCCCCACCGTGGTCCGGGTCGCCACCGACTGCCCGCTCCCCGCCTACGACCCGGCCCTGCCGGCCGAACCGCTCGACCCGATGACCCTCGAGGACCTCTCCACCCGCTGGAACCTGGGGAGTTCGCTGGAACGCGTGCTCGCCGCACTGGCCCTGCCGCCCGCCGAGGCGTAGATCAGGCGCGCCCCTTGCACGCTGGGCCGGCCAAAAGACAGGGGCGCGGGGAACTGCGCGAGGGCGGAAGAGTCCAACATGTGCCCTCCCGCAGCGCGCAGTTCCCCCCCCCCCAGGGTGGTTGT